>JANLTL010000313.1:0-2097 GCA_031362905.1 Burkholderiales bacterium
TCCTGAACAGGTGGAACGAAGCAAAGCACAGTTGCTGAATATGGCAAAACGGGTAATACCCAAGGTGAAGGATGCTCTTCTGCAAGAAGCTTATGTAAGCTATAAGACCGAGGTAACCTCGCATTTGGGCGAGCGCAATTATCAGTATTTCATCAGGCAGCTGAGCGACCGCACTTTCGCAGTTGTGCCTGGAAAATTTTCTTTGGGCTTCAGCCTGGCCGTGAATACCTATCGCATGTTGATGGGGCAGAATCCTGCAAAGAGAGTTCTACTCGATACAAACATCGAAGTCGAGAGCATGGTTGCACCCATGCGCCATCATCGGATGGTCGAGGAATTTCTTGCGAATTCCGAACGGCCGTCGTACATAGGCGCGTAATCGGCGTCGACGAATAGCGAGAACCAGCTTGTTGATATTTGGCCTCAACGCCTACCATGGTGACTCTTCCGCTTGTCTCGTCAAGGATGGCAAGTTGCTCGCCGCCGCAGAGGAAGAGCGCTTCCGCCGCATCAAGCACTGGGCCGGCTTTCCTTCCGAAGCGATCCGCTATTGCTTGGCTGAGGCAGGCATCGGGCTCGCCGACGTGGACGTGGTTGCCATTAATCAGGACGCCGGGGCCAATCTGTGGAGAAAACTCGCATACACGGCCACACGCCGCCCGGACCTGTCGCTGGTGCTTGACCGCATTCGCAACAAGCGCGAGCGCTCGGGCGTGGCGAGCGAACTGGCGCAGGCCTTTCCGGGGCAGCGACTGCGTGCCGAGGTGCGGCACATCGAACATCACCTTGCGCATCTGGGCTCGGCATTTCTGGTTTCACCGTTTGAAGACGCGGTTGCGGTGTCGGTTGATGGCTTTGGAGATTTCGCCAGTGCGGCTTGGGGTATCGGCCACGGTAGCCATGTTGAGGTGGAAGACAAGGTCTACTTTCCGCATTCCCTCGGAATCTTTTATCAGGCGCTGACGCAACACCTCGGCTTTTCGAATTACGGCGATGAGTACAAGGTCATGGGCCTTGCGCCCTACGGCGAGCCGCGCTATATCGGCGAGATGCGGAAAATCGTGCATCTGGAGCCGAGCGGTGCGTTCCGGCTGAACCTTGAATATTTTCGCCACCATCGCGAGAAGGTCGAATATGAGTGGGACAACGGCGAGCCGCGCGTCGGCCCTCTCCATTCACCACAATTGGCTGATTTGCTCGGGCCGGTGCGCGGCAAGGATGAGCCGCTGTCACAGCACCACAAAGACATCGCCCGCTCGGTGCAGGTGATGTACGAAGAGGCATTTTTCCACCTGCTCAATCGCCTGCATGAGCGCCATCACATCGATGCGCTCGCGCTGGCCGGCGGCTGCGGCATGAACTCGGTGGCCAATGGCAAGGTGGTCCGCAGCACGCCGTTTCGCCGCCTCTATGTGCAGTCGGCCGCAGGTGATGCCGGCGGCGCGATCGGGGCGGCCTTGGTCGCTTGGCAGCAGTTGCGCGCGCCGCCAGCCGACGCTTCGGCACGGTTTGCCATGGATCATGCCTATTGGGGGCCACACTTTTCAGCGGCAGAAATCAACGCGCTGCTTGATGCCAGGCAAGCCGACATCGTCGCGCAGGGTTGCGTGGTAACGCGGCTCGATGATGAAGCCACCCTGTGCCAACATACCGCGCAGGCTGTTGCCGATGGCAAGGTCGTCGGCTGGTTTCAGGGCCGCATGGAGTGGGGCCCGCGTGCGCTCGGCAATCGCAGCATCGTCGGCGACCCGCGCCGTGCCGACATGAAAGACATCCTCAACCTCAAGATCAAGCGGCGCGAGTCGTTCCGGCCGTTTGCCCCGTCGATCCTGCGGGAGCACGTGGCCGAGTGGTTCGAAGAGGACGACGACGTACCCTTCATGATGCAGGTTTATCCGATTCGCGAAGCAAAACGCGCGCTGATTCCGGCCGTCACCCACGTCGACGGCTCAGGCCGGCTGCAAACAGTGACGCGCGCCACCAACCCGCGCTACTACGCGCTGATCGAGGCGTTCCGCACATTGACCGGCGTGCCGATGGTGCTCAATACCTCGTTCAATGAGAACGAGCCGGTGGTGTGCCGGCCCGAGGAAGCGC
>JANLTL010000347.1:0-8067 GCA_031362905.1 Burkholderiales bacterium
GGCGCGCGCGCGCCGCAGTGCGCCCGTGATCGGGCCGGAGGTGGGCGACCTTGCCGTGATCGCCTACACGAGCGGAACCGGCGGTGCGTCTGGTGTGACCGCTGGAGGTGCCGACGAACTTGGCAACGAGCTTGCCAACGAGAGTGCCGGTGAGGCAGCCACTTCGCTTGGCGTCGCCTTGACCCACGCCGGCCTTGCGGCCAATGCGCTGCAATTGCGCCATTGGGCCCCCGAGTTGCGCCCGGGCGACGAGCGCATTCTGACGGTGGTGCCGTTCTCGCATTCCTATGGCCTCACAGCCTGCATCAACTTTGCGCCGCTGATCGGCGCGACGCTGATCCTGCTGCCGCGCTTTGATGTCGAGGAAACCCTGAAGGCGATAGCGCGCGACAAGCCGTCGATCTTCCCTGGCGTGCCGCAGATGTTTCAGAGCCTGGCGCACTTTCCGGGGGTGCGCAAATACGGCATCGCATCGATTCGAATCTGCACCTCATCCGGTTCGCCCCTGCCGGTGGAAGCCCAGGAAGAATTCGAAAAACTCACGCGAGGGCGTCTGGTCGAGGCCTATGGGCTTACCGAGGCCGGGCCCGCCACCCACTGCAACCCGTTCTCGGGCCGGCGCCGGCATGGGTCGATGGGCTTGCCGCTGCCCGATACCGAAGCGCGGATTGTGGATCCCGACACCGGCGTGCAGGTTGGTGCCGGCGAGCCCGGCGAGTTGATCGTGCGCGGCCCGCAACTGATGCAGGGTTACTGGATGCGGCCCGGCGAAACCGCGCGGGCCATGCGCGACGATTGGCTGCACACCGGCGACATCTGTCGTGTCGACGAGGACGGCTACTTTTACGTGATCGACCGGCGCCGCGACATCATTTTTTCCGCAGGCTATCCGGTTTATCCGCGCGACATTGAAGAGGTGCTGTACGAGCATCCCGGGGTGGGCGACGCAGCGGTGGCCGGCATGTCGGCATGGCGTGCCGACGACTTGCGCGCTGCCGAGATTCACGCCTTCATCGTGCCGCGGCCGTACACCAAAGTGTCCGCCGACGAATTGCTCGCCCATGCGAAGAAGCGTTTGCCCGAGTACGCCGTGCCGCTCAAGCTGCATTTCGTGGCGGGCTTTCCACGCAATGCACTGGGCAAGGTATTGCGGCGCAAGCTCGCGGACAGTGTGCGCGAACCGGGTGCCGTGTAGCGGCAGTTGGCGCATCTGGCGGGCGGGTGACACAGGATTTTTGATAGTGCATCGCTATGACAACCGCTCGCACCATGGTTCTGCGAGGGGTACCTGTCCGAGAGTCGCTCCTGCCATAGGTTTCCGCCCTATGGCTTGGCGGGAATTCCGGGATTTCCCCGGTCTACTTGCGCGGTGTGGCCGGCGCAGTGGCGCGCGCGGCCGGGTTTGTGAGGGGCGGCCCCTGCGTCAGGTTGGCGCCGGGCGAGGGGTGGGCTGGATCCCAGCCCCAGCGGTTTTTCCAGGCGGCGGTCACCGCATTGGGATACTCCGCGCGTCCGCGCGAGCCGTTGTAGCGGCCCAGCGCCATGAACATGTCGCCGCGTTCGATGTCGAGGTAGTGGCGCAGGATGGTGCAACCGAAACGGATGTTGGCGCGCATGTTGAAGAGCGCCTTGCTGTCGCCATCGCCGATCAATTTGGTCCAGAACGGCATCACCTGCATGTAGCCGCGCGCACCTGCCGAGCTGATTGCATATTTCTTGAAGCCGCTCTCGACCTGGATCAGGCCGAGCACCAGTTGTGGATCGAGCCCGGCGCGCGTGGCTTCGTAGTGCACGGTCTTGAGGAATTCGATGCGTGTCTGGTAATCGGGCTTGTGGCGGCGCGGCAGGCGATCGGACATGGTCGAGAGCCAGTTGGCCTTCTCGATCGGACTCTTGAACTTCGGCTCGGGCGGCGTGCGGTCGCCCGCCACAGCGTTGGAGAGGGCGGTTCGCACCGAATCCGCCAGGGGTTCGTACTGTTGCGCGCCCGCAAAGGCGTACGCGCTCATCAGGAAAATAAAAGGGGTCAGACCCCATTTATGCAACTTGTAGCGAGCGCTCGCAGTAAATTCGCTGATACCAGCGCCGATAAAAGGGGTCTGACCCCTTTTTCTGCTCATGCGGTCAATTTGCTGCGCACGTAGGCGGCTGCGTCTGCCACTGCGAGTGGCGTGGCGCCGGCGTCGCGGCGATGCTGGTACTCGACCTTGCCTTCTTTGAGGCCGCGGTCACCGATGGTGATGCGATGCGGGATGCCGATCAGCTCCATGTCGGCAAACATCGCGCCGGGGCGCTCGCCGCGGTCATCGAGCAAAGCGTCCACGCCGGCAGCGATGAGCTCAGCGTAAACTTTTTCGGCGGCCTCGCGCACGGCGGGAGACTTGTCCGGACCGATCGGGCATACGGCGACGGTGAAGGGTGCAATCGCGTCGGGGAAGATGATGCCCCTGGCGTCGTGCCCCTGCTCGATGGCCGCGCCGACGATGCGCGTGACACCAATGCCATAGCAGCCCATCACCATCAGCGCCGGTTTGCCGGTTTCGTCAAGGAAGGTCGCCTTCATCGCTTCCGAATATTTGGTGCCCAGAAAAAACACGTGGCCAACCTCGATGCCGCGGTCGATCGCAAGCAGGCCCTTGCCATCGGGTGACGGATCACCTGCGCGCACGTTCCTGATGTCGGCGATGACCTCCGGCTCCGGCAAATCGCGGCCCCAATTGACGCCGGCAATGTGGTGATCCCAATCGTTGGCACCGGTAATGAAGTCGCTCATGTTGGCAACGGTGCGGTCGGCGATGATCCTGACCGGTTTCTTCGTCTGCATCGGGCCAAGGTAGCCGGGCTTGATGCCGAAGTACTCGATGATTTCGGGAACGGTGGCGAAGCGGAATCCGTTCTTCAAGCCCTCGACCTTGCTGGCCTTGACTTCGTTGAGGTCGTGGTCACCGCGCACTAGAAGCAGCCACACTTGCACGTTTTTCACACCACCCGCGTTGTCGCGCTCTTCAGTGGCAAGTACCAGGGACTTGACCGTTTGTTGCAGTGGCACTCCGAGCAGAGCCGCGACGTCTGCGCAGGTCGACTTGCCCGGCGTCGGCACTTTCTTCATCTCTTGTGCCGGCGCGGCACGCGTGGCCAGCAGCGGTAGCGCTTCGGCCAGCTCCATGTTTGCCGCGAAGTCAGATTGCGGGCAATAGACAATGGCGTCTTCGCCAGTGTCGGCAATCACCTGAAACTCGTGCGAGCGCGAGCCGCCGATGGCGCCGGTGTCGGCGGCGACGGCGCGGTAGGTGAGGCCGAAGCGGTCGAAGATTTTCTGATAGGCCGCGAACATGATGTCGTAGCTTTTCTCGGCGGCGGCGGTGTCGCGGTCGAACGAGTAGGCGTCCTTCATCGTGAACTCGCGCCCGCGCATGATGCCAAAGCGCGGGCGGCGCTCGTCGCGGAACTTGGTCTGAATCTGGTAAAAGTTTTTCGGCAATTGGCGATAGCTGCGCAATTCCTGGCGCGCGATGTCGGTGATGACTTCTTCGCTGGTCGGCTGGATCACGAAATCGCGGTCGTGGCGGTCTTTCACGCGCAGCAGCTCCGGCCCCATCTTCTCGAAGCGCCCGGTCTCCTGCCATAGCTCCGCAGGCTGCACCAGCGGCATGCTCAACTCAATCGCGCCGGCGCGATCCATCTCTTCGCGAACGATGGCTTCGACCTTGCGGATCACGCGCAGGCCCATCGGCAGGTAGCTGTAGATGCCGGCGGAGAGACGCTTGATCATGCCGGCCCGGATCATCAGCTTGTGGCTGACGACTTCGGCGTCATTGGGGGCCTCCTTGACGGTGGAAATGAAGAATCTTGATGCGCGCATTGCGTATTACTTTCGCGTTTTTTCGGGTCTATAATGATTTCAATTTTACAGGCTCAACAAGGTGCATCATGCTCGACCGTGACGGCTTCCGCCCGAACGTCGGCATCATTATCGTCAACCACAAGAACGAGGTTTTCTGGGGCAAGCGCGTTAAAGAACATTCCTGGCAGTTTCCGCAAGGCGGCATCAAGCACGGCGAGTCGCCTGAAGAAGCGATGTACCGCGAACTGCAGGAAGAAACGGGTTTGCTTCCCGAGCACGTGCAGATAGTCGGGCGCACGCGCGAGTGGTTGCGGTATGAAGTGCCGCAGGCGTGGATCAAGCGCGAAATTCGCGGCCATTACCGCGGGCAAAAGCAAATCTGGTTTTTGCTGCGCCTGGTCGGGCGCGATTGTGACGTGCGCCTGCGCTCCTCTGACCACCCGGAATTTGACGCCTGGCGCTGGCACGACTTCTGGATTCCGCTTGACGCGGTGATCGAGTTCAAACGCGACGTCTACAGCCAGGCACTCAATGAATTGTCGCGACTGCTCTTTATTCGCAAGGCGGACACCAACCGCTACCTGCGCCAGCATGCGCGTCAGATGCGTGATGGCGCCGTGGGCGCCAGCCCTGCGCCAGTGACTGGCCAGGCGGACGACGCCGGTGCCTTTAGTGACGGTGACGCGTCGCAAAATGTTGCTGACGGCGCTGCGCAATTGGGCACGCGGGTGCTGCTGCCAGCGGGGGCCGACTCAGAAACCGCGCCTGCTTCGGTCGCCGCCTCATCTACTGCCCAGTCGCCTGGTGCCGCGCCTGGCACCGCCGCTTCATAAACCCGCGCTATCGCGCCAATTGGAACATCCGATTGGAGCGCTCACGGCGAATCGCTACAATCGTGCTGTTCTGACGCCAGTGGATTTGCTGCGTTGGGCATCACGAAGAAGCAACAGGCCATTTTCATTATTTCTTGCACCGGAGACCACCATGGAACTCAAAGGCTCTAAAACCGAAGGCAATCTGAAAGACGCGTTTGCGGGCGAATCACAGGCCAACCGTCGCTATCTGTACTTCGCAAACAAGGCGGACATCGAAGGTCAGAACGACGTCGCTGCGCTGTTCCGATCGACTGCTGAAGGCGAAACTGGCCACGCGCACGGTCACCTCGAGTACCTCGAAACCGTGGGTGACCCGGCTACCGGTCTGCCGATCGGCTCCTCGCGCAACAATCTCAAGGCGGCTGTCGCTGGGGAAACCCACGAGTACACCGACATGTATCCGGGCATGGCCAAGACCGCGCGCTCGGAGGGCTTTGACGAAATCGCTGATTGGTTTGAGACGCTGGCCAAGGCCGAACGCTCGCACGCCAATCGCTACCAAAAAGCGCTCGACGAACTCGTCGATTGATTTTTATTCCGGACACGCCCGACTTGCGCCGGGCGCGCCGGAATAAATGCTCAAGTTCAAGGGGCGCAATTTGCGCCCCTAAACTTTCGCCGAGTGCTCGCAAGAGCATGATGGATCTTGACGGCTTCTATTGTCTGCTGCGTATGGCTCTCTTTCTGCAAGGCGCCGCGCAGGCGCGCTCTCTGCTTTCGCTCTCTGGTTTTCTTCCCTCCGCTGTTTGTTCGAATGACTCCTTATGGCTACTGAAGGCAATCTCCAGGCACCGACGCGTCATCCGCTCGACTGGCGCAATCCGGACTTTTATAACGAAGATTCGCTCAACAAGGAACTGGAGCGGGTGTTCGATATTTGTCACGGCTGCCGCCGCTGTGTGAACCTGTGCGGCGCGTTCCCGACCCTGTTCGATCTCGTGGACGAGAGCTCAACCATGGAAGTCGATGGCGTCAATAAAGCCGACTACATGAAAGTGGTGGACCAATGCTATCTGTGCGATGTCTGCTACATGACCAAATGCCCCTACGTGCCGCCGCACGAGTGGAATGTTGACTTCCCGCATTTGATGCTGCGCGCCAAGGCGGCCAAGTTCAAGAATGATGGCATCAGTTTGCGCGACCGCTTTCTCTCAAATACCGACGCACTGGGCAGCTTTGCCGGCATTCCCATTGTCACCCAGACCGTCAATGCGGTGAACAAAACGGCGGTCGCGCGCAAGGCGATTGAGTCCACACTCGGGGTCGATGCCAAAGCCTGGCTGCCCGAGTTCGCGTTGCAAAAATTCCGCTCGGGCGCGCAGGCCGCAGCCGCTACCGAAGTCAAAAACGGCGCACGCACGCCCGGTAAAGTGGCGATTTACGCCACCTGCTACGTCAATTACAACGAACCGGGCATTGGCCATGATCTGCTGGCCATTCTCAATCACAACCATATTCCTTACGTGCTGGTCGAGCAGGAGGCCTGCTGCGGCATGCCCAAATTGGAGCAGGGTGATCTTGACGGGGTCGCGGCGAAAAAAGCAATCAACATTCCGCATCTGGCCAAGCTGGCCAGGGAAGGGTATGCAATCCTCACTGCGATTCCCTCCTGTACCCTGATGTACAAGCAGGAGTTACCACTGATGTTTCCGGGCGATGCCGATACACAGTTGGTCAAGGAGGCGATGTGGGATCCGTTCGAATATTTCATGGCGCGCCACAAGGATGGCCTGCTCAAGATCGATTTCAGGCAGGCACTCGGCAATGTGTCATATCACATTCCCTGTCATTCGCGCGTGCAGAATGTCGGGCGGAAAACGGCTGAGGCATTGCAGCTGGTACCTGGCACCAAACTCAATGTTGTCGAGCGCTGCTCGGGTCATGCCGGCACTTTCGGCGTGAAAAAGGAATTTCACGACACTGCCATGAAAATCGGCAAACCGGTATTCAAGGCGATGGCGACCGGTTTCGGTGAAGCGGCACCCAACTATGTCTCGTCGGACTGCCAGTTGGCCGGGCATCACATCGAGCAGGGCTTGGCCGAAAACGGCTACCAGCAGACGGCGATGGCACACCCGCTCACGCTGCTGCGAACGGCCTACGGCATTTGATTTGAACTGCTAAGCAATACAGAACGGACATCATTTATGGCAACCATCGCACGCGACAGCCTCTTGACACTTGAGGCTTACTCCAAAAAGCGTAACGCGTTTCGCGCAGAAGTCATCGCCCACAAAAAGAATCGCACGGTTCCGGTGGGCGACCACGTTACGCTGTTGTTTGAAGACGAAATGACAGTGCGCTACCAGGTGCAGGAGATGCTGCGCATCGAGAAAATCTTTGAAGACGAAGGCATCGAGAGCGAACTGTCGGCCTACAACCCGTTGATCCCGGACGGCAGCAATTTCAAGGCCACCATGCTGATCGAGTACGAAAGCGTCACCGAGCGCCAGCGAGCGCTCGCCAAACTGAAAGGCGTTGAAGACCGCATGTTTGTCGAGGTTGAAGGGCAGGCGCGCGTGTTCGCGATTGCCGATGAAGATCTCGAGCGTGAGAATGACGAGAAGACCTCGGCGGTGCATTTCGTGCGTTTCGAGTTGACCGAAGTCATGAGGAAAGCGCTGCGTGGCGGCGCCCAAATGAAAATCGGTTGCGATCATCCGGAGTATTTGGTGCAGGTTGAAGAACTGCCGGCGGAAAAACTGGCGGCGCTGCTGCGGGATTTGTCGTGAGCGCCGAATGGCTGCATGGTGTGGCGCGGACGGAGGGGCCGCCGGTGCCATTGCGGGTTGGCGGGCAGCAAGTGGCGGGACAGCGACCCCTACTGCGTTCCAGGTGGGGCCGGCTGCCGGCAGTAGGGCTCCTTTTTGGGCGAGCGCGAGTGCGCGTACGTGATGGATGGAATGCACAGGAACGCGTGGTGACGCGTGCCCTGTTTGCATGCACCCTGCTCGCCGCGTGCAACGTCGCCGCCCAATCCAATCTCCCGGTACCCAAATCCGAGGATGACGAGTGGAAAGAGTTGGGTACCACGCCGCCGGTTTACCCGGTGCCTGCGGCGTTGGTGAAGTTTCCAACCAGCGGGACGGCCCATAACGTGCTGATTGACACCGCGACACTGAACATCGCGGCCGATGCCGTGGTGCGCTATACGCTGCTGATCAAAACGGCGGGTGGCGCCGAGAACGTCACTTACGAAGGATTGCGCTGCGAGACCGGACAGCGCCGGGTCTATGCCTTCGGCCGCCGTGACGGGACCTGGGCGGTGGCGCGCAATTCCGATTGGCGGTCAATAGAAGACACCCGTATCAATCGCCACTACTTTGAGTTCTGGCGCGATCTTTTTTG
>JANLTL010000396.1:0-3065 GCA_031362905.1 Burkholderiales bacterium
ATCAAGGCCACCGTGTGTTTCGACGGCGGCTGGATGGGCGAAGGGGAAATCTCTTACGCCGGCCCCAACTGCCTGGCGCGGGCGCGCGCCGCTGGTGAGGTGCTGTTGCAGCGCCTCAAATTGCGCAAGCTCGATGTCGAGGCCAGGGTTGATCTGATCGGTGTCGCCAGCGTACATGCGGGCGACGACGGCGCGCGCTGGCGCGAGACGCTCAACCGCGAACCTGATGACATCCGGGTGCGTCTCGCCGTCTCGGCACGCACGCAAGACGATGCCGATCAGGCCGCGCGTGAAGCCCTCGCGCTCTACTGCTGCGGCCCGGCCGGCGGCGGCGGCGTGCGCTGGCGCACCACGCCACGGATTCGCACCCAGTCCTATCTCATGCTGCCCTCCGATCTCGCGCCGGGCTGTACCGTCCAAACTGCTGCCCAGATCGCCTCATGAGTGCAAGCCCCGCCATGACCCAGCCGTCACCTTCCCCCAATGCCGCAGACACTGCTGAGGTCACCGTGCCCTTGCATCAAGTTGCGCACGCGCGCGCCGGTGACAAGGGCAATCGTCTCAACGTCAGCGTCATGCCCTACGACGCAGCCGCCTATGCCTGCCTTGCGCAGCAACTCACCGAGGAACGCGTGCTCGCCCTCTATGCACATCGCAGTGCCAGCGCGGTCAAACGCTACGACCTCCCTCTGCTGCCCGCTTTCAACTTCGTCATCGACAATGTGCTCGAGGGCGGCGTCAACGGCAGCCTCAATCTCGACGGCCACGGCAAGAGCAACTCGTTCATACTTCTAGCCATGAGCGTGCGCGTACCGAAGCAATTTGTGCGCAGTGTACGGCCCGCGACATAGGGCATCTCGACCAGAATCGAATCCATCGATCACCATCGGAGACCATTTCGTGCAAATCTTCCCTTGCAATCCCTCGCTGCCCCGTTTCGCCGCCGGGTTCGCAGCGATTCTTACTCTTTGCATTGGTGTGACTGCGCAGGCACAGCAGCGTGCCTGGCCCGACAAGCCGGTCAAGGTGATAGTGCCGGCGCCCCCCGGCAGCGCGCCTGATGCCATGGT
The DNA here is from genome assembly GCA_031362905.1 of Burkholderiales bacterium. Taxonomy (GTDB): domain Bacteria; phylum Pseudomonadota; class Gammaproteobacteria; order Burkholderiales; family JAEUOS01; genus CANJDH01. The sequence continues at coordinate 1,071 of JANLTL010000396.1, forward strand.
GCGCCTGCTCGGCAACAAATTGGCGGAAGTGTGGGCACAGCCCGTGACGATCGAAAACGTCGTAGGTGCCTCCGGCAATATCGGCACTGACCGCGCCGCCAAGGCCCCCGCCGACGGTTACACGCTGCTCTACAACACCATCGGCCCGATCGCCGTCAACAGCACCCTGTTCGCCGGCAAGCTGCCCTACGATCCAGTCAAGGATCTGGCGCCGGTCAGCCTGGTGGTCAAGGTACCCAACATCCTCACAGTGCACCCAGGCCTGCCTTATCGCAGTGTGCGCGACGTGATCGCAGCGGCCAGGAAGGATCCCGGCAAGATCCGCTACGCTACCGCCGGCCCGGGCACCACCCAGCACCTCTCCGGCGAATTGCTCAACACCTTGATGGGCATCCAGATGAACGGCATCCCTTACAAGTCGAGCGCACAGATGACGACCGACGCCATCGGTGGCCAGTTCGAGGTCATGTTCCACAACGCGCCGGTGGTGCTGCCGCACATCAAGGCGGGCAGCCTGCGCGCGCTCGCCATCACCAGTCAGAAGCGCTCACCATCGATTCCCGAGGCACCGACCATGATCGAAGCCGGCGTCAACGGCTTTGAAATCACCGCCTGGTTCGGCTTCATGGCGCCGGCCGGCGTGCCGCCCGCGATCATTCAGAAAATCTCCAGCGATGTCGCGCGCCTCGTCGCCTCACCCGAGGTGCAGGCACGCATGCTCGGCGATGCGAGCGAGCCGGTCGGCGGCACACCAGACGAGTATGCGGCCTTCATCAAGACCGAAATCATCAAATGGGCCGCGGTGGTCAAGCAGGCCAACATGAAGCCGGAGTAAAGGCTGTTGCCTAGCGCAGCAGTGCCTGCCCCTGCCCGCGCTTGGTCTTCGCCCCCGCCTGCTCGAACACAAAACCACCGCCTTTCACATCAACGCGAATTGTGTCGTTCGGGCCAAATTCGCCGGCGAGGATTTTTTTCGACAAGGCATTTTCGATCGACGACTGGATGGCGCGCTTGAGCGGCCGTGCCCCGTAAACCGGGTCAAAGCCTGCATTGGCAATTTCACTGAGGGCGGCGTCAGTGACTTCGAGTTCCATATCCATCTTGCGCACGCGCTGTTCCAGGCGCTTCAACTGGATGCGCGCAATCGACTTGATGTTGTCTTCACCGAGCGCATGAAACACCACGATCTCGTCGATGCGGTTGACGAACTCGGGACGGAAATGATCTTTGACTTCGGCCATCACCGCGATTTTCATCACTTCCTGGTCACCGCCGGTCATGCTGTGAATTTTGTGTGACCCCAGGTTGGAGGTCATCACGATCACGGTATTCTTGAAGTCGATGGTGCGGCCCTGCCCGTCCGTCATGCGGCCATCATCCAGTGCCTGCAACAGGACATTGAAGACGTCGGGATGCGCCTTCTCGACTTCGTCAAGCAGGATCACGCAGTAAGGCTTGCGCCGCACCGCTTCGGTCAACTGCCCGCCCTCGTCGTAGCCGACATAGCCGGGTGGCGCGCCGATCAGACGCGCAACCGAATGCTTCTCCATGTATTCGCTCATGTCGATGCGGATCAGCGCGTCTTCCGAATCGAACAGGAACGCCGCCAGCGCCTTGGTCAGTTCGGTCTTGCCGACGCCAGTCGGGCCCAGAAACAGGAAGGAGCCATAGGGCCGCCCTTCGTCCGACAGCCCTGCGCGCGAGCGGCGGATTGCATCCGACACCAGCCGCACGGCTTCGTCCTGACCCACGACACGCTCGTGTAGTTTGTCCTCGATCTTGAGCAGCTTGTCGCGTTCGCCCTGCATGAGTTTGGAGACCGGGATGCCGGTTGCGCGGGCCACGACTTCCGCGATTTCCTCTGCCCCGACCTGGGTGCGCAGCAGTCGCGGTCGCCCGGCAGCACCAGCCTTCTTCGCTGCACCAGCCTCTGACTGTTTCAATTGCGCCTCGAGCTTAGGCAGTTTCCCGTATTGAATCTCGGCCACCTTATCG
>JANLTL010000422.1:0-2567 GCA_031362905.1 Burkholderiales bacterium
TCGGTTCGGGCGGGAAGCGCGTGCGGATTGCGGCGGGGTCGGCGGTGGCGCCCGCATGCGACGAGGCTTTTCCGGGAGAACCGCTCCAGGAGCGGTTCTTGAGGGTATTTCCCCTCAGATCGGCATCGATGATCTGGCGCAGAAAATTGGAAACCGGCGCGGCGCTGGCAGAGGCTTGGGACATTCAATCGACCTTGATGTTAGCGTCCTTGACCACTTTGCCCCAGGTTGCGACCTGTTCGCGGATGTGTCTGTCGAACTGTTCCGGCGTACCGCCGACGATGTCGATGCCGCTCTGGCCAAAACGCTCCTTCACGTCGGGCAAAGCGAGGATGCGATTGATCTCGGCGTTGAGCCTGGCCACTACGTCTTTTGGGGTTGCGGCAGGTGCGACCACGCCAAACCACACCGACACCTGGTAACCGGGCACGCCGGCTTCATCCACCGTCGGCAAGTCGGGCAGCGCTGGGGAACGTTTGGGCGAGGTGATGGCGAGCGCACGCAGGCGGCCTGATTTGACATGTTGAATCACGTTGGGCATGTTGTCGAACATCGCCTGCACTTGGCCGCCGATCAGGTCGGTGACTGCCGGTGCGCTGCCTTTATAGGTGATGTGGGTGAGGTCAGTGCCGGACATCACCTTGAGCAATTCCATCGACAAGTGGTTTGACGTGCCATTGCCAGGTGAGGCATAGGGAATCGTGCCGGGCTTGGCCTTGGCGGCGGCGAGCAACTCCTTCAACGACTTGTACGGCGAGTTCGGGTTGACCACCAGCAGATTCGGCGTCGATCCGGCCCACGCCAGCGGTGCGAAGTCGCGCGTCACGTCTATTTTTGCGTGCGCGAGCAGACTGTTGATCAGGGCGAACGGGAATGCCACGACCAGGAGGGTGTGTCCATCGGGAGCGGATTTTCCGACATAGTCGGTTCCGATCAGCGTGTTGCCGCCTGGCTTGTTGTCGACCTGGGAGCCCGGCGCGAACCCTTTGGAGAACTCAGAAGCCAGGGTGCGGCCCAGCGTGTCGTTGAATGCCCCGGGCGGGAACGGCACCACCACCTTGATGGGTTTGCTGGGAAACGCCTGTGCGCCAACGGTTTGCGCGAACGTGCCGACAGCCACTGCCACGACAATTGCAAGTTTCCTGAGCATTTTGGTCTCCTCGTTGTTATACGTAACTCGGACCTTCAATTACCGGGTGCCTGATCAAAAAGTCTTCATCGACTTCCAGTCCCAAGCCCGGCCCTTCAAGTGGACGCACGTTGCCATCCGCATCGACTTTGTAGGGTTCGTTCACCATCACATCACGAAACAGATTGTTCTTCGAGACGTCGCCTTCAAAGTAACCGGGGTGATCGAGCGCCGCGAGCACATGGATGGAAGCAGCCATGTTCAGGCCCGTCATCGAGGTATGCGGATGCACCGGCAACTTGTGGGCCGAGGCCATCGCCGCGATCTTCATCACTTCGGTGACGCCGCCGGTTTTCGAAAGATCAGGCTGCAAGATTGTGACGATGCCTTCGTCAATCAAACGCGAAAACTCGAAGCGCGTGTAGTGGTTCTCGCCCGCCGCCAGCGGCACGCGACCAAAGGCCTTGGCTTCGCGGTAGCTGCGGTAGTCGTGCGCGGGGAAGGGTTCTTCGAGCCAGGCCACGCCATTGGCATCGAGCCCCGGCATCACCGTGCGCGCATCGGCGACGCTGTAGCCGATATTGGCATCAGTCAGGATCACCAGGTCATCGCCAAAGGCCTTGCGAATCGCAGCCACGCGTGCGAGGTCATCCTTGGGGTTGTCCCCGAGGCGCAACTTGACCGCCTTGTAGCCGGCAGCCAGATGCAGGCGTGCTTCATCAACCAGTTCCGCGGGTGGCTGGAAGCCGAGCGAGATGCCGCCCGCATAAGCGGCGATCGGTTTGGAGACGCCGCCAAGCAATTTGTACAGGGGCCAACCGGTGGCTTTGCCACGAATGTCCCAGAGCGCCATGTCGATGCCGCTCATCGCCATGGCCGTGCCAGCACCGAGGCCATGGCTCGCCAACTGCTTGCCGTAAATCTTGTTCCACACGCCTTGCACGTTTGCCGCGTCTTCGCCGAGCACCAGCATCGAGAGCGTGGTTTCGATCAGCTTGGCAATCGTCGAGGGCGCGCGCGCATGATGCGACTCGCCCCAGCCGACCAGGCCACCGGCCGTCGTGACCTTGACCACGACCGCATCCTTTTTGACTGCGCGCCCGATGCCAAGGCGCACGTTGCCATCCTTGGGTAGCGGAAACGAGGTCGCGTAGGCCTTGATTTCAACGATCTTCAGATCGGCATTGCGCAATTTGGTCATGCTTGTTTCTTGCGCAGACGGCGAATCAGGCTGGAGGTGTCGTTGCGCCGCCCGCCCATCTGCTGCACATCGCCGTAAAACTGATCCACCAGCGCGGTGACCGGCAGCGGTGCGCCGTTGCGTTTGGCTTCGTCGATACACAGGCCCAGGTCTTTGCGCATCCAGTCCACCGCAAAACCAAAGTCGAACTTGTCATCGACCATGGTCTTGCCGCGGTTCTCCATCTGCCACGACCCC
>JANLTL010000424.1:0-8485 GCA_031362905.1 Burkholderiales bacterium
TCAATATCAAGCCCGAGCAGATCAAGTTCATCGGCATCAGCCACTTTCATGCGGACCACACCGGCCAACTGCCATCCTTCCCTGGCGCCACCGTGCTGATCGGCAAGGGCGACTGGGACGGCATCACCGCGACGCCACCGATGCCCGGTGCCAACGCTGCGGCCTTCGTGCATTGGCGCACCGGTGGCGGCAAACTCGAAGCGCTGACCGCTGACAAGGACGTGTTCGGCGATGGCCGGGTCATGATCCTGCGCACGCCTGGCCACACCCCGGGGCATTTCAGCGCCTTGGTGCGCCTGAAGGACGCCGGCAATTTTCTGATGCTGGGCGACCTTGCGCATTTCCATGAGAACTACGAAAGCAATGGCGTGCCGGCATTCAATTTTCATCGCGGCGATACGGTTGCCTCGCTGGAGCGCATCAAGAAGATGGCAGCCAACCTCAAGGCCACTGTCATCATTCAGCACGACCCGCGCGACATCGGCAAGCTGCCGGCGTGGCCGACGGCGGCGAAGTAGCCGCGGCCTGCTTCGGAGCCAGCTTCTCCTTGCCAAAAGTTGAAAATGGCGATGGCCTGAAACCCTTGGTGGGAGCGGTCAAGCGGCCATAGGTGGATGAAGAGTGGCTCTGGGAGCGCGTTTCGTCCAGGTTGCCGAGCTGCCGAGCTTGCCTAGGTTGCCCACAGTCGCGGCGCCATCGCCGGACTGCCCGTGAGTGCCGGGCGCAATACGCGCCACACCAGCACAAATAATTCCTTCGCCTCTTCGCTCGAATATCCAAGGTAGCGTGCCGCCAGCAGGTGCGGCATGCGGGTGAGCGCAATGCGCGCGGCACCCGCATGGTCGGCCACCGCTGCCCGTGCAGCATCGAGCAGTGCTTGTGGAATGTCGCGGCCGGCCGCGATCAACGTAGCGGCGACGCTGCATCCCGCAAGGCCGATCGGCGCCGTCATCAGACGACCGCCCGCCGTGAGCGTGCCACGCTCGTTCCACAACAGGCGTTGCCCGCGCGCGATCGTCATGCGCTGGCGGTAGCGTCCGCTGTCAAAGGTCTCGCCGGACGCGGTGCGGCCGAAGCACAACACTTCCCAGCCGAGGTACAGCGCATTGTCGTCAAGCGTGATGGCGGTTTCGCTGCTGGCGTGCGCGGCGTTGAAGACGATCGACTCCTGAGGCATCCATTCGAGCCCTGCATCGGCGGCAACGTGGATCTGGACGCGCTGGGTTGCGTCGCTCTTGTCTTTGGCCTTGTACCACTTGGTGGCGCCTGGGGTTGTGATCAGCCCGCGCGTGTTGGGGGCGAGGGCGACGTCAATCTCCAGGGTGTCGCCGCCAGCGATGCCGCCGGGCGGATGCACGATGATGGCGTGGCAGATCGCCTCGCCTTCAGGGTAGAGCGGCTTCTGGATGCGCAGCGGGCCGCTGTGAGAGCGTTCGGTCAGTACAGTGCGTGCGCCGCTTTGCGTGAAGCCGAGCTTGAGATGGGCCTGCCAGCCTGGCGCGGTTGCGAGCGCTGCCAGGCTCATGCGGCGGCGCTCACGTCAGCGCGCGCCCGCGCAGGCGCGCGAGCACCCGCAGCGGCGCTCGCTCGGGGAAATACTGCTGATCGAGAGGCAAATGCAGGGTTTGCTCCATCATGAATTGTCCGGACAGCGCCGCATGCGCGGTTTGGTCGGAAAAACAAATCCAGGTGGAGCCGGGGGGAAAGCCGAATACGAGGTGGCTGTTGCGCGACTGATAGTCTTGATCGCGTTTCATCGCATCGTGTATGCCCAGCATCAGATGGTCGTAGTAGGTACGGCGTGCTTTGGTGATGCGCAAGGCGCGCAGCAGCGCGGCGCTGCCCGGCAGCGGCGGCTTGACGCGCGCGGCGAATTCGGCTGCAGTGTCTTCAAACAGATCGCCGACCTTCCAGACGCGTGCGGCCTCTTCAGTACCGCCTGGATGCACATTGGTGAACACGCGCAGGATGCGTTCGCCGCGATTGGGCCGGGACGGAAATGCGTCAATATGCAAGCGGGTATCGTCCTTGCGCCATGATAGTTTGTGATTCTTTACGTTGCCGGGGCGCAGGCTGGTCGGGGCCACGCGCAGATGTGGCGCGTACTGCGGGAACAGGGCGTGGATCAGTGACAGTGCATTGCCCTGGAAGCGCGCGATCAGGGCGGCGAGGGCGCGCAGATCTTCCATCTCGCCCTGCGCACCACGCACGCCACCGGTGGCGGCGGCGCGTTCCGGCTCGTAGCTCAAGCTCTTGTGCGTGCCGGAGAGCCAGCGTGTGTCGAGAAAACGGCGCTCGCTCGCGGGGATGTCGAATCCGAGGCTGGGCAGGTAGAGCACCTTGCCCAGTTCCAGTTCGCCGCCGAGGCGGCGTGATTCATCCGCTGAGAGGGAAGGCGTCCAAACGCTGTGGGCTAGTTCAACGATGCGATGCATGGCAGAGTTTGCATTGGGGAGCGCCGGCCCGTGAAGGAAAATGAAGGCAAGCCGCTACGCTAGAATGCAGCGGCTCAAAATTTTTATGTAAAGGCAAAGCGAAATGAAAAACTGCGACAAACTGTACATCAACGGCGCCTGGGTGGCATCCGCTTCCGGCAAATTTATTGAGGTGATCAACGCGACCACCGAGGAAGTGATGGGGCGCGTGCCGGAAGGCACCGTGGCAGATACCGACACCGCCATCGCCGCCGCCCGCGCAGCGTTTGACTCCTGGAGTGAAACGCCGGGCGCCAGGCGCGCCGAATATTTGCTCGCGATCCAGGCCAAGCTCAAGGAGCGCACCGACGAGCTGGCCAAGACCATCACGGCCGAAGTCGGCGTGCCCTTCAAAATTTCGCAGCGCATGATGGTGGGCTTGCCGATTGGCACGTTTGGCGGCTACGCCAAGCTGGCGGCAGAGTTCGAGTTTGAGAAGACCGTGGGCAACTCGCTGGTGGTGCGCGAACCGATTGGTGTGGTCGGCGCGATCACGCCGTGGAATTACCCGCTGCATCAGGTGGCGCTCAAGGTCGCCGCCGCACTTGCCGCCGGCTGCACCGTCGTGCTCAAGCCGTCGGAGGTGGCGCCCCTTACCGCGTTCATGCTTGCTGAAATTGCCCACGAAGTAGGGCTGCCCAAGGGCGTGTTCAACGTCGTGTCGGGCTATGGCCCGGTGGTGGGCGAGGCGCTGGCGAAATCACCCGACGTGGACATGGTGTCGTTCACCGGTTCGACGCGCGCCGGCAAGCGCGTCTCCGAGCTGGCGGCGCAGACGGTCAAACGGGTTGCGCTCGAACTCGGCGGCAAGTCGGCCGCGGTGATTCTCGACGACGCCGACCTCGCCACCGCGGTCAAAGCGACTGTGAACTACTGCTATCTCAACTCCGGCCAGACCTGCGCTGCCACTACGCGCATGCTGGTGCCGGAGAGCCGCTACGCCGAGGCCGCGCAATTGGCCACCGATGCGGCGCAGGGCTTTACCGTGGGTGACCCGATGGGCGATGCACGCCTCGGCCCGGTGATCTCGGAAGTGCAGCGTACGCGCGTGCGTGCGCTGATTCAAAAAGGGATTGACGAAGGCGCCGAGCTGCTCACCGGCGGCCCTGATGCGCCTGCTGGCATGTCGAAGGGCTATTTCGTCAAGCCCACCGTGTTTGGCAAAGTGAGCGAGGGCATGACGATTGCCAAAGAAGAGATTTTCGGGCCGGTGCTCTCGATCATGACTTACAAGGATGATGCCGACGCGATCCGCATTGCCAATGATTCGGTCTACGGCCTGGCCGGCACGGTGTGGTCGAAAGACGAAATGCGTGCGCAGCGTGTGGCGCGCAAACTGCGCACCGGTCAGATCGACATCAACGGCGGGCCGTTCAACGCCGCCGCGCCGTTTGGGGGCTACAAGCAGTCGGGCAATGGCCGTGAGGGCGGTGTCTATGGCCTCGAAGAGTATCTCGAATACAAGTCATTGCAACTGCGGCCTCCCAAGGTGGCTGCATGAGCGCATCCAGAGTCGCGATCATCACTGGCGCCGGCAACGCTGCCGGGATCGGTGCTGAAACGGCGCGCCAGCTGGCCGCGCGGGGCTGGCGCGTGGTGGTCAATTACCGCTCCAGGCGTGACACAGCTGAGCAGGTGGTGGCGGAATGCAAAGCTGCTGGCGCGTCCAGCGGTGGTGATGCGATTGCGGTACAGGCCGATGTGTCTGACGATGCGGCCTGCAAAGCCTTGGTGCAAGCCACTCTCCAGGCATATGGGCGAGTTGATGCGCTGATGAACAACGCCGGCCAAACCAAGGCGGCGCCCGCCGCCGATCTCGACGCGCTCAGCGCTGACGACTTCATGCGGCTCTACAAGAACAACGTGGTCTCGGTGTACCAGATGACGCGCGCGGCGGCAGCGTCGCTCAAGGCGAGCGGGAACGGCAGCGTCGTCAACGTCGGCTCGCGCGCCGGGATTACCGGGGGCGGTACCTCTACTGCCTATGCCGCGACCAAGGCTGCAGTTCACACGCTGACGAAATCGCTGGCGCGGGTACTGGGGCCGGAGATTCGTGTCAATTGCATTGCGCCCGGGTTCGTGAGCTCCGACTGGCACTCGCGTGAACGCGGTCAGGAAGCGGCGGCGCAGGCACAGGCCGGGATGGTCGCCAAGTCAGTGCTCAAGAAAGTGGTGAGTCCGGCCGAAGTGGCCGAGATGGCTGTCCTGTTGCTTACCGGCGCCGCCGCGATGACCGGCGAAGTGCTGCTGATGGATGCGGGTGTCAATCTTGCGGGCTGATTTTTTGCAGGATGAAGCGTGCAGTTTTGTTCGACCGGCTTGAACCGTAGGGTCATTGGAGGCAGGCATGGCTGATCATTTGGGATACCGCTTCAAATTGGGCTCGCTGGGGCCCTCCACCAACACCATTGTGCAACCCGATTTTGACGATCTGCGTCCGCTCGGGATCACCAATCATTACAGCCGCATCATCATTCCCAACAATCCGGTGAACGACGATGCGGGGTTTCTGGCGCTGGTGGCGAGCATTCAGGGCGCCACCCTGGATGCGGTCGACGTGCTCAAGAGTTGCGAGATGGATTACCTGGTGATGGGCATGTCGGCCGCCACATTTTGGGATGGACGCAAGGGGGCGGAGACCTACCTGGCGATGATGCGCGCCCGCGCTGGTGTGGATGTGTCGTGCGGTTCATTCGCCACCGAAGCAGCACTCAATGCCTACAAGGTCAAACGCATTGCGTTCCTGTCGCCGTATTTTCCGGTGGCAAACGACCAGGTGCGGCGCTTTTACCAGGACTGCGGCTTCACTGTGGTGCGCGACGTCTGCCTGCGCCGGCCCAGCCCGGTGCAGATCGCGCACAGCACCGACGCAATGTGCCGCGAGGCGATCCGCCAGCTCGATGGCGATGACGTCGATGCGATTGTGCAGGTCGGCACCAACCTGTCGATGATTCGCCTGGCCGCCGCTGCCGAACTGTTTCTGGGCAAGCCGGTGATTGCGATCAACACCGCCACCTACTGGCATGCGCTCAGGGCACTCGGGGTCAATGATCGCCGGGCGGGATTTGGCAAGTTGATGGAATTTCACTGAAAGGATTCACATGCTTCGCCGTCATTTGTTGTTGACCACCCTTGCGGCAGCGCTGCTGACGCTGCAGGCGCTCCCGATACGGGCGCAGGAATGGCCAAATCGGCCGATCAAGCTGATCGTGCCCTACACGCCGGGCACCGGACAGGACACCATTGCGCGCACCCTGGCGCCGAAACTGACTGAGAAACTCGGGCAGGCCATCGTGATCGAGAATCGACCCGGAGCGGCCGGCAATATCGGAACCGAAATGGTCGCCAAGTCGCCCCCGGACGGCTACACCCTGTTGTTGACCGCGAGCCCGATCGTCCTCAACACGCTGCTCTACAAGGACCTGTCGTGGGACCCGTATCGCGACTTCGTGCCGATCGCCAACGTCTCCGATGGCTATCTGGCGCTGGTGGTGAACAACAACGTGCCGGCCAACAACGTCAAGGAGTTCATTGCGCTGCTCAGGGCACGCCCTGGCAAGTTGTCCTACTCGTCGCCGGGAATCGGCACCCCGCAGCATTTTTCCGGCGAGATGCTCAAGTTCTCCACCAATACCTTCATGCTGCACGTGCCTTACCGGGGCTCTGCGGGCGCGATCACTGGTCTGATCGGCGGGGATGTGGAGGCCATGTTCATGCCCGTGCACTCGGCCTTGCCGCAGGTGGCGCAGGGCCGCCTGAAGGTGCTGGCGGTGGCCAATCCGACGCGGGTGGCGGTGGCCCCCAACGTGCCGACGATGGAACAAGCGGGCGGGCCGGCGATGGACGCTGCGGTCTGGTATGCCTTCTTCGCGCCGGCCAAAACACCGGCTGCGATCGTCAACCGCCTGACCACCGCGTTTGGCGAGATTGTCAAGCAGCCGGATGTGGCCAACAGCCTCGAAAAGCAGGGCTTGACGATCAACTTTTTGCCGGGCCCGCAATTGACCGCCATGATGCGCCGCGACCAGGAGCGTTGGGGCAAAGTAGTCAGGGAAAAAGGCTTGAAGGGCGAGTAGGCTGGGCGCGGTGCGGCCCGCACGGTGCGCGCGAATCAGCCGGTGTTGCGAACAGGTCAGGGCATTTGTGAGGAGGGGGATGCCGATGAATATCGATGCGCTGCCGACGCCGCAAGTGGGCGTTGATGAGGTCACGCAGTTTCGCCGCGAAGGCTACGTGGTGATTCCTGGCGTGTTGCCGGCGGCGCAGGTCGAGGCCTGCAAGGCGGCGCTTTCCGACTTGATGCAGGAGCGCATTCCGCGCCGCAGTACCAACCTCTATTACGAGGCCGGCCAGAGCGTCGAAGGTTTGAGTCCGGAACAGCGTGAACTCAAGGTGCGCCGGCTCGACAGTTTTTGCGACGACCATCCGGTGCTCGCCGCCGCCGCCAATGCGCGCCGGCTGCATGCGGTGCTCGACCAGCTTTGCGGCATCGGACGAACGCTTTTTCAGGAGATGGCGCTGGTCAAGCCGCCCGGCATTGGCGCGGCCAAACCGTGGCATCAGGATGCGTCGTATTTCATGGTGCGCGACCCGGCGCATGTCATCGGCACCTGGATCGCGCTTGACGCCGCCACGCTCGACAACGGCTGCATGCAGTTCATCCCGCAATCACAACTCGAAGGGCCGGTGCCGCACGTGCAGGAATCGCTCGCAAGCTGTTACATCCGTCCGGACCGCCTGTCGACAAAGCCGGTGGTGGCAGTGCCGATGCAGCCAGGTGATGTGGTCGTTTTTCATGGCTTGATCCAGCACTTTACCGATGACAACCGTTCGGCCACGCGGCGGCGCGCCTTGCAGTTCCACTACTGCGCGCTCGGTGCGGCTTGGGGCACGCTTGAAGACCACGGGCGCCAGTACGCTGATGAAACCGGTGCTTACTGCGGATGCATCACCTCAGAATACGGCGAAGCGGCAATGCGCATCCTGCGCGGCGCGGCCCAAAAGGCCGTAGTACCAGTGTAGGCGGTACCAGTGTAGGCGCTGCCGGTGGTGCGGACCTGCAAGCGGGCGGGATGGCCCGACGATGCGGAAATGACGTGTTGACAGCCCGCGCCACATTTGAAACACTGGGGTCAGCGACACTTCAACCAGAATTCACCCCGATCGCGATAGAGGAGATAACCATGATCAAGTCCCTGCTCACGGCGGCTGCAGCCACCTGCGTGCTGATTGCGGCACCGGTATCGGCGCAACCGAAGGAAATCAAGATCGGCATCATCTACGATCTCACCGGCCCGTTCGCCGGTGGCGGCTCGGAGGCCAACCATATCGGCACCAAGGCCGCGATCGACATGTTCAACGAGAAGGGCGGCGTCGAGGGTTACAAGATCGTGCCGGTCTATGTCGATGCGCAATCGAAGGTCGATGTCGCGATCAACGAAGCCGAGCGTCTGATCAATCAGGAAAAGGTCGACATGCTGCTTGGCGTGTATTCGAGCGCGCAGTGCGTGCCGATGGTCGGCAAGGTCGACGCGGCCAAGAAGTTCATGTGGGCCACGGTGTGCGTTTCCTCCGCTGTGTTCAAGAACAAGAACCTGCAATACGTGTTCCGTCCGCAGCCGCACAGCGACCAGTATGGTCAGGCCTCGTGCGACTACCTCAAGGAGCACGCGCAGAAGAAATTCGGTACCACGGTCGACAAACTCAAGGTTGCGATCATTTATGAAGACGGGCCGTATGGCGCCGGGGTGGCCTCGGGCAACGAGGCGCAGTGCAAGGCCAATGGCTCGCCGATCGTGTTGAAGGAAGGCTACGCGGCGACTGCCCCTGACTTGTCTTCGCTGGTGACCAAGCTGCGGCGCGCCCAGCCCGACGTGATCCTGCATACCGGCTACAACCCCGACATCACTTTGTTCCTGCGGCAGGCCAAAGAGCAGAACCTGAAATTCAAGGCCCTGATCGGCCACGGCGCCGGCCACAGCCAGATTGGCAAGCTGCGTGAGACCTTCGGC
>JANLTL010000355.1:0-7382 GCA_031362905.1 Burkholderiales bacterium
GAAGCGGATCTTGGCGATCAATCCCCAAAAGCCTTGGTGGGAGCGCGTTCTGGCGTGGCGCTGCCACAAGAACTTGAGCCTTAACCCAGCCGCGTCACCACCAGCACCTCCGCGTGCAGCGTACGATGCACCGGACACTTATCGGCAATCTCCAGCAGCTTCGCGCGCTGTGCATCATCGAGTGCGCCGCTCAGCGTGACGACGCGCTCGAACCGGTCGATCTTCCCTTCACGGGTTTCGCACTCTGCGCAATCGGTGGCGTGCACCTTGTTGTGCGTGACCTCGACGCGCACGCGTTCGAGCGGCAGCTTCTTGAGATCGGCATACATGCGCAGGGTCATCGAGGTGCAGGCGCCGAGCGCAGACGAGAGTAGCTCATACGGCGAGAGACCGCGATCGTTGCCGCCCACTGAGGGCGGCTCGTCGGCGTAAATCGTGCGCGTCGCGGTCTTGACAGTGTTGGTGAATTTGCCGATGCCAGCTTCTTCGACAGCGACCACGCCCGCCGGCACGCCGGCCTGCACCCTGGTCAGTCCGGCCTGCATCGGCAGATAGCGCCGCGCCCACGCGGCGAGCACATGACCGACGTAGAGGCCGTCTTCGGCACGGGTCAACAGGTGGTCGGCGTGGTCTAGCGAGACAAAACTTTTCGGGTGTTTGGCCGCGAGATAGATCTCCTGCGCGTTATGAATGTCGACCGTGGCGTCCGTTGGCGAGTGAAACACCAGGAGCGCGCGTTTGAGCTTGCCGATGCGCGCGGCCGGTGACTGTGAGGTGATGTCATCGAGAAACTTTTTGCGGATCGTGAACGCGCGACCGGCAGGGCTGACTTGCGCTGAGCCGCTTTGCGCGATGGCGCCGGCAGCCGCACCAAACTGTTTGGCCACATGGGCAGGGTCAAAAGGCGCGCCGACAGTCGCCAGCGCGAGTGCTTCGGGAATGCGCTCTGCGGCCGCCAGCACGGCCGCGCCACCGAGGCTATGACCGACCAGAATGGCTGGCGCCGCGTGGTGCGCGCGTAGCCAGCCCGCAGCGGCCACCAGGTCTTCGATGTTGGACGAGAAGTTGGTGTTCGAGAAATCACCCTCGCTGCTGCCCAGGCCAGTGAAGTCAAAACGCAGCACGGCGATGTCGGCTTCGACCAGCGCTTTGGTGATGTAGGTCGCGGCCTTGGTGTCCTTAGAGCAGGTGAAGCAATGCGCGAACAGGGCGAAGGCGCGCGCCGGCGCATCGGGCAGATCGAGTCGCGCAGCGAGGAGGGCGCCACTGGAGCCGGGGAATTCAATTTTTTGCGAGGGCATGGGGATATCCTGAGATGCGAAAGGGCAAGACTGGTCAGCACCCATGGTACGCCGGTGCCTGCGTCTGTCGATTGCTACGACTCCTACGACACCAACGAGAGCGGCATGATGGCGCAAGACTGCGAGTTCAAGAACGGCATGCACATCAACGAAGATGCGCGCGACGAGATGACGGTGATGGTCGAGGTGTCCGATGCGGCCGATCGCGATGCGCTCAAGGGTGATCTGGAGCACCGCCTGAAAGAAGTGATCGGCCTGCGCGTGACCGTTACCACCCACGCGCCGGGCGAGCTAGACCAGCACACCGGCACTTCGCAGATCTCCAAGATCAAACGGTTGCTTGACAAGCGCAGGCAGGAGTAGCGCGAGGCATGGGGCGCATCATCTGGCCGCCAGCGCCTGATCCACCGTGCTGCGCAATGACGCAGGCGCCGCCACCTGAAAGGCTTGCCATCCACAGCGCCGCGCGCCTTCGACGTTTTCGAGCAGGTCGTCGAAGAACGCGATGCGTTCCGGCGCAACGCCCATCAAGGCGCACACTTTTTGGAACGATGCGCTTGAGGGTTTGCGCAGGCCGATTTCCTGCGAACAAAATACGCGCCTGACCGGCGTGATAATCTGTGGATAGAGCACGCTCCAGCACGCGTAGTGCACAGCGTTGGTATTGGAGAACAGGTATACCGGTTTGTCCGGCGCGATGCTGGCAAGCAGTTCCGCAGCGCCGGGATAGACGCCCTTGAAAATCGCGTTCCAACCGGCTGCAAATTCGTGATCCGGCAAATCGATGTCAAGCGAGGTGCGCAGCGTGGCGAAATACTGCCTGCCGTCAAGCTCACCGCGCTCGTGTGCCTCGTAAGCCGCATCGACCTTGAAGCGTGGCGCGATAACGTCAGCCGCCACCCCGGAGCGCTCAGACCAGTGCGCGAATGCCCGTTGGAAGTCGACATCGACCAGCACGCCACCGACATCGAACACGACTGCCTCGATCATGGTTGCGCCTGCCTGAATGGATGAAACATGAATGATGGTCGAGTCGTAAACAAGAGAAAGTGTTGGTACGAGCGGCTCACAGTTCTGGCCAGGCGAATGGCATTGAAGCATCGGCTCGAAACCCGGCTCCCCGTTCGTTAAAATTGCGCGACGGCACCTGGCGCCGATCCATCGTTGACCAAACAGCCAGGTAGCCGCACCAAGCGCAAGATACAACACCTCCACCATTGCATCGATCGGGCGCGCATGCCGGACCAACCAGGCCGATCGGAACCGCTGGCCGCCTCTTTCCCGCTCTGGCCCTTGCTGGTGACGATGGCGATGCAAACGCTCGCCACCATGGCGGTGTTTGCCATTCCCGCGCTGGCCCCGGCGATCGCGCGTGATCTGGCGGTCGACGGCGTCGTCGCGGGTTACTTCATTTCGCTGGTGTATGGCACCGGCATCGTCTCCTCGCTGCTGGCGGCGAGTGCGATCCACCGCTTCGGCGCCGTGCGGGTCTGCCAGGCCGTATTGGCCACCGCCGCCGCCATGCTGTTGATCAGCACCAGCGCCAGTCTGTTCGCGTTTGCCTTTGGCGCGGTGGTGCTCGGCTGCACCTATGGCGCCACGGCGCCGGTGAGCACGCACCTGCTGGTGCCGCGCACGCCGCCGGGGATCGTCAACCTCGTGCTCTCGATCCGCCAGATCAGCGTGCCGATGGGCGGGGTGTTGGCTGCGTTGCTGATGCCCCCCCTGGCGCTGCGGGTGGGCTGGCAGACTGCCTTGCTGGTGCTTGCCGCATTGGTGCTGATGCTACTTGTGCTGCTCGAAGCGCCGCGCCGCCGTTGGGATGTTGCAGCCACCAGCACGCCGCAGGTGCGCACCGGCAGCGGTGCAGCCGTGCTCGAACTGCTGCGCACCAGCACCGAGCTGCGCCGCCTCTCGATGGCCAGCGTCGTGTTCTCCGGGCTGCAACTGAGTTTCATCGCCTTCTTGAGCGTGCAATTGACCAGCCGCGCCGGTTTTGGACTGGTCGCCGCGGGGCAGGCGCTGGCGCTGTATCAATTCACCGGCCTGGTGTTTCGCCCGCTGTGGGGTTGGCTGGCCGATGCTGGCGGCGGCGCGCGCCGCCGGATCGAGCTGCAAGGCCGCATGATGGGTGCCATCGCCTGTCTGGCCGGCCATTTCAGCGCGCAATGGCCGGTGCCACTGGTGTATCTGGCCTGCGCAGTGGCGGGGGCGACGGCCAACAGCTTCACCGGTCTGGGCTACGCCGAATTCGCGCGCATCGGCGGCACGCATCGTACCGAAGCGACCGGCCTGGGGTCGGCATCCATGTTCAGCGGCGTGCTGCTGATCCCATCGGGCGCGGCCCTGCTGGTGACGCTATCCGGAAGTTATGCGCTTGCCTTCACGGTTCTGGGCGGCATGGCGATAGTGGCGGCGCTCATGCTCGCAGCGAAAGTGCCGCAGCCGACAAGTTGAACCTGCCGTACCACGCAAAGCGTTGGTGCAAGACATTGAGCGGGCGCCATTGCCGAAAGATCCTTGGTGGGAGCGGTTCAGAGCGGTGCCCGATTGCAGTCAAACAGGTTGTCAAAAGTGGAAAAAGCGCCAGAAGTAAGGAAATGCGAGGCATAGCGGCTAACTTGAAGTGGGGAATCTAACGATTCCAGGAAAACCGTCTCACGTAATTCGCAACTCTACGCCGTTCCCCGTGACATCGCATCATTAAATGTGATGAGGGGGTGGTCAGAACATCCGCATGGGCACGCCCCGGAAACCGTTGGTAGTCAACCTTATAAAGGATGATAGTGGCTGAAACCATTGGTGGAAGCGCTTCTCAGCGGATCGACAATTCCAGATTGTCAATCAAGCGCGTCATTCCCAGCCGTGCCGCCGCCACGATGACGAGGTCGCGGTCGTGCGTGTCCGGCCCTTGTAAATCACTCTGCCGGCGGATCGCGATGTAGTCGGGCTTCCAGCCACGCCCGGCGAGGTGGGCCATGGCTTGCAGTTCAATGCGCTGGTAATCGCGCTTGCCGGCTTTGAGTTCGTCGCCAGCGCGGGTGAGAGCCTGGTAGAGCTGCGGTGCTTCCTTGCGCTCGGATGCCGAGAGGTAGCCGTTGCGTGACGAGAGCGCGAGGCCGTCGGCGGCGCGCACCGTTTCGGCGAGGATGATGTCGATCGGCAGCGCGAGCTGGCGCACCATGTTGCGCAAGACGATGCATTGCTGGTAATCCTTCTTGCCGAAGATCGCGGCCTTGGGTTGCACCATGTTGAACAGTTTCAACACCACGGTGGCGACGCCGCGGAAGTGGCCGGGGCGCACTGCGCCGTCGAGGATGTGCTGGATCTCGGGTGGCTCGACCGCGTAATTTTGCGGCTCCGGGTAGATTTCTTTTTCCTCGGGAGCGAACACGACGTCGCAGCCTGCTGCCTTGAGCTTGTCGCAATCGCCGATGAAGGTGCGCGGGTATTTGTCGAAATCTTCCTTGGGGCCGAACTGCATGCGGTTCACAAAAATGCTGACCACCGTGCAGGCGCCGCGCGGTTTGGCCGAGTCGACCAGTTTGATGTGGCCTTCGTGCAGGTTGCCCATGGTGGGGACGAACACGTTGTTGGGTTCGCGAGCGAGGCGGGCGCGCAGCTCGGCGACTGAATGAATGACGTCCATCGTGGTTTCTTTTATTCGAGGCGGTTGAGGTATTCGCGCTTGCCGCGAAATTCGCGCACGTGCTTCATTAACAGTGCGAAGTCTTCGTCACTGTCGACGAAATTGAAATGATCGGCATTGACGATCAGCAGCGGCGCGGCTTCGTAGTGATGAAAGAAGCGCGTGTAGCGTTCCGACAGCTTCATCAAATAGGCTTCCGAGATCGGCTGCTCATAGGCCGCACCGCGGCGCTTGACGCGCTCGATCAGGGTGTCGGGATGCGCCTGCAGGTAGATCACCAGATCAGGCACCACAGTTTGCGGTTTGAGGTGTTTGTACATCTGCTCGTAGAGCGCGAGTTCGTCGTCCGAGAGGATCATGCGCGCGAACAGCGGATCCTTCTCGATCAGGAAGTCACCGACCGTCACTCCCTTGAACATGTCGGTTTGTTTCAATTCGGCGAGTTGGTGGAAGCGCTGAAACAGGAAGAACAGCTGCGTCGGCAATGCATAGCGCGGCATGTCGCGATAGAACTTGGGCAAAAACGGGTTGTCGTCGGGTGTCTCGAGCATCAACGACGCGCCGCTGGCATTGGCGATGCGTTTGGCCAACGAGGTTTTGCCGGCGCCGATGGGGCCTTCAACGACGATATGGCGAAAGCGTTCGGGAAGAATGCTCATGAAATGCAGGAGTGAGTCAGAGTGACGCCAAGCGCAGCGCGTGCGGAGCGGGGGTGTCGTGGCCTTCAAGGACGATATGGCGAAAGCGTTCGGGGAGGATGCTCATGAACCGCACTCTGAAGATGAACTACACGGCGCCCATCATACACAGCGCCGCCCGGAACATTCCAATACCTGGTGGAGAGCGCGGTCCAGCTCAAGGTGATGCCTCCTTGGGCGCTTCTGGCTTCATTCTCCGAGGGGGATGCGCGAGACGCCTTGGCCACCAACGGCTTCAAGGCAGTCGCTGACGGGGCCCCGACCGGGAATGAGAACCTGCGGCGCAATTTCCGCAAGCGGTGCGAGCACGAATGCACGCAGGTGCATGCGCGGATGCGGCAGGGTGAGTGAGGGCGTATCGAGGATGGCATCACCGTGCAGCAACAGGTCGAGATCAAGCGTGCGCGCGCTGTGTCGAGCGGTGCGTGACCCTGTGGCCAGTGGCGGCCGCGTGCGGCCATGGCGTTGTTCAATCGCCAGACAGGCAAGCAGCAGCGCTGGCGCATCGAGGGTGGTGTCGAGTGCCGCGGCGGCATTGACGAAGTCGGGGCCGTCGGCATCGACCGGGTCAGTGCGATAAAACGAGGAGCGTGCGGTGACGCGTGTGCCGGGCAACTGCGCGAGCTCAGCCAGTGCCCGTGTCAGCGTGCTGCGCACGTCACCCGCTGGCGTCGCGAGATTCGCGCCGAGGCCGACATACGCAATCGTCATTGCTGCGTAGCGCTCACTGCCCCACGGGTTTGAGCGTATCGCCGGAGTGGCTGGCCGTGTTGCTGCCGCTATCGCTACCACCGCCTTCACCGCCGGGGCGATCACCGGCAGGCCGGCGTGCGCGGCGGCGGCGTTTGCGCTTGACCGGGTCGTTGGGGTCGCCCATGATGACTCTGCCGTCCGTGGCACTGCCTGACCCTGCGGCACCGGCCTGCCTGCCGCCGGTTTGCGCTTTCGCTGCGTGCGTCTTCGCTGCGAGCGTCATGTTGTTGCGCGTGTCGGCATCGGCATCAATAAACGTGGTCCACCAGTCGCCGATTTCCTTTTCAACCTCGCCCGATGCCGCGCGCAGCAGCACGAAGTCGTAGGCGGCACGAAAGCGCGGATGCTCGAGCAGCTTGTAGGGCATCTTGCCGTGACGGCGCTCGAAGCGCGGTTGCAGCGCCCATATCTCGCGCATGTCCGCGGTGATGCGATGCTGGATCGCCAGTTTCACGCGCTGCGTATCAATCACGATGGTCATGGCCTCAAACAAGGCGGGCATGGCGTGTTCACCGCGCGCCTTCTGCTTGTTCCACTCGGCCAGCACTTCGTGCCACAACAGCGCAGCAAACAAAAAGCCGGGCGATACGCCTTTACCCATGTTGATGCGCTCGTCGGTGCGCGCAAGAGCCAGCATGACGAATTTCTCGCCAGTAGGCTGCTCCAGAATCACGTCGAGCAGAGGCAGCAGGCCATGGTGCAGATGCTCGCCGCGCAGTTGCTTGATGCAGGCCACCGCATGGCCGGAGAGCAATAACTTCATCATCTCGTCAAACAGGCGCGATGAGGGTACGTTCGAGAGCAGTACCGCCAACTCCTTGATCGGCGCGCGCGTTTTCGCGTCAATCGTGAATCCCAGCCTGGCGGCAAAGCGCGTTACCCGCAGCATGCGCACCGGGTCTTCGCGATAGCGCGTCTCCGGGTTGCCGATGATGCGCAGCACCTTGGCGCGCAGATCCTTGACGCCGCCGTGGTAGTCGT
>JANLTL010000454.1:0-1796 GCA_031362905.1 Burkholderiales bacterium
ACGTCTCGAACGGCAATTTCTTCACGCAGTGCGAGGCCGAGGGCTTTCGCAAGATCACTTACTTCCCCGACCGGCCCGATGTGATGGCGGTGTACACCGTTACGGTGATAGGCGACAAGACCACCTGCCCGGTGTTGCTCTCGAACGGCAATTGCGTGGAACGGCGTGATCTCGATGGCGGGCGCCACCTCGCGCGCTGGGTTGACCCCTTCCCCAAGCCGTCGTACTTGTTTGCACTGGTGGCCGGCAATCTGGCCAAACTCGAACAGACGATCAAGACCAAAAGTGGCAAGAAGAAGCTGCTGCAAATTTACGTCGAGCCGCGCGATTTGCCCAAGACGCAGCACGCGATGGATTCGCTGGTGCGCTCCATCCGTTGGGATGAGGCACGCTTCGGCCTGGAGCTAGATCTCGAGCAGTACATGATCGTCGCCGTCGGCGACTTCAACATGGGCGCGATGGAGAACAAGGGACTCAACGTTTTCAACACCAAGTATGTGCTCGCCGATGCCGCCACCGCGACCGACGCCGACTATGACGGCATCGAGTCGGTGATCGCACACGAATATTTTCACAACTGGACCGGCAATCGCGTTACCTGTCGCGACTGGTTTCAGCTTTCGTTGAAAGAAGGCCTGACGGTGTTTCGCGATCAGGAATTTTCGATGGACATGAGCGCCGCAGTGCCAGCGGCATCCGCAGCTTTGGCCAACCTCGGTGCGTCATCTCGGAGCCGTTCCGGTGTCACTGCAGGCGCTGCGCTCGCCAGTCACCCAGCGTCCTCCGGGCGCGCGGTGCGCCGCATCGGCGACGTGCGCGTACTGCGCGCGGCGCAGTTCCCCGAGGATGCGGGGCCGATGGCGCACCCGGTGCGGCCCGACGCCTACATGGAGATCAGCAATTTTTATACGGTCACCATCTACGAAAAAGGTGCGGAAGTGGTGCGCATGGTGCAGACCATGTTCGGGCAGGCAGGTTTTCGCCGAGGCATGGATCTTTATTTCAAGCGCCACGACGGGCAGGCGGTGACTTGCGATGATTTCTTTGCCGCCATGGCCGATGCCAACGGGCATGTACTCTCGCCATTCGAGCGCAAGCAGTTCACGCGCTGGTATGCGCAGGCCGGCACGCCACGCCTGGCGGTGAGCGGCAGTTTCAATGCCAAGACGAAGACCTATACCTTGCGCGCGCGCCAGTCGTGTCCGCCGACCCCTGGTCAGCCGGAGAAGCACGCGTTGGTCATCCCTCTCGCGCTGGCCCTGTTCGGCAAGGATGGCAAACCGCTCACGCTAAAGCTTGCCGGCGAAGCCCGTTTACGCGGCAACCAGGCCACCCTGTTGTGCAGCGGTAGCGAAAATGTCTTCGTATTCGAAGACATAGCCCAGGTACCGGTGCCGTCCCTGCTGCGCGAATTCTCCGCGCCGGTGGCACTGGAGTTTGATTACAGCGATGCTGAACTCGCCTTTCTGCTGGCCCATGACGACGATGCATTCAATCGCTGGGAGGCCGGACAGCGCCTGTTCATGCGCCTCTTGACGGCATTGGCCCGGAAAGCCGCAGCGGGAGCAGCGGAGCAGCGAGCGTCGTCGCCGGGAGAGGATCTTGGCGTGCCTGCCAATGTGATCAAGGCATTCCGCGCAGTACTGCTTGACTGCAACATCGACGCCGCGTTCAAGGCCGAGGCCCTGTCTCTGCCGTCCGAGACCACCATCGCGGAACAAATGAAAGAAGTCGATCCGGCCGCGATCCATGCCGCACGCGTGTTCGTCCGGCGCGCGCTCGCGGGCGCCTGCAAA
>JANLTL010000466.1:0-2429 GCA_031362905.1 Burkholderiales bacterium
CTTGGCCAGGGCCCGCACTTCACGCTGGCTCGGCACACCGAGGCGCGTGAGGGCGCGTGCAACGCGGTCTTCAAACACTTGCTCAAGCTTGTCCCAGGTTTCGGTCGCGGTCGATTGCGCCTTGCCGGAGATGCCGCTGGCAGTCTTGCTCCACTGGCTCGCGGCCTTGGCCACGTTGCCGGTCATGCCGGCGAGCTTGTCTTCGGCGAGTGCGCGGGTTTTCTTTTGCAGGCCCACGCCTTCCTTGACCAGCGCCTCAAACACCTTGGTGCCTTCGGCCTGCGCTTTGGAGAAAGCACCGAGGCCAGCCAGCCAGATTTCCTGCGCGGAGTCGCGCACGGTGTCTTTGAGGTTGCCTTCGGTCTTCGATTTGAGGTTCTTGAATTTGCTTGCCATGATGAAGCTCCTTCACTGTGGTTGATCTGCGGGGTGCGGCTGGGCGGGAAGCCCGTTCACGCCGGGTGCTGCTGCGTGGTGGTGTGCCGCTTGACAATGGTCGCAGTGTAGGCAGGCGCGCTAGAGAACGCATACTAAAAACGGGGGTGTTTGTAGAGGGGTGGCTCTAGCGCTGGCCCACCCGCATGCCGCATGCGTACCACCGGAGTGAGGGCCGAGCGGTGCAGACGTGAGACGGACCGTCAGTCCGCCGTGATCTTGGCCACCTTGATCAGACGCCCCCACTTGTCGATCTCCGCATTGAGCGCGCGTCCAAGTTCTTCCGGCGACATGACGGTGGATTCCGCGCCCATTTTCGACCAGGTCTCGCGCAACCCGGTCTGCATGACGATCTTGCCGATCTCCTGGTTGAGGCGCTCCACCGCCACGCGCGGCGTGCCCTTGGGCGCCATGATGCCGATCAGCACCGGCAATTCGTAACCCGGCACGCCAGCTTCGGCGATGGTCGGCAGGTCGGGGAACAGCGGCGATCGTTTCGCACCGCAGGTGGCCAGCGCGCGCAGCTTGCCGGCACGCACGTTGGCGACTGCGTCGGTCAGGGTGTCGAACATCACCTGCACGCGGCCGCTGACGAGGTCGACGCGCGCGGCGCTGCCGATCTTGTAGGGTACGTGCGTAAGGTCGGCGCCGCTCAGGAACTTGAACAACTCGCCCGCCAAATGCAGCATGCCGCCGTTGCCGGTGGAAGCGTAGTTGAGCGAATTCGGCTTTGCCTTCGACAAGGCGATGAGTTCGCGCACCGAGGTGGCCGGCACCAGCGGATTGACCATCAGCACGCAGGTGGTCTGGTTGAGGGTGGCGACCGGCACGAAATCGCGCATCAGTTGGTACTTGTCGCGATTCACCCCAAGCGCTTCGAGCACCGAATGCGAGCTGGTGACGGTGAAGATGGTGTGGCCGTCTGGCTCGGCTTTCGCCGCAGCCTCGGTGCCGATAGCGAAGTTGCCGCCGGGACGGTTGTCGACCAGCACTGGCTGGCCGAGCACGCCGTGCAAGTGCTGTGCGAGGCCGCGCGCGTAGATGTCGGTGGCACCGCCGGCGGCGAACGGAGTGATGATGCGCACGGGCCGGGCCGGCCAGCCCTGGGATTGCACGGTGGCAGGCGCAAGCGCGGCAACCGTCAGCAATTTCAGCGTATCGCGTCTTGAATAGGTCATTTCAGGCACTCGTAGGTGGCATTGATAAGGGCGCTCGCATAGGGGCCGGCATCGGCCACCGGAAGCATGCGGTTCGGGCAGTAGGCGAAGCTCATGCGCCGCACCGGGTCGGCGAAGCCGACCGACCCGCCCATGCCGGGATGGCCGAAATTGCCCGCGCAGTCGTGACGATCGGCGCCCATCGGGAACGGCGGGCACGACAACATGAATCCCAGGCCCATACGGAAGTGGCGCTGGGTCATGAATTCAACCGCATCCCAAGCGGGGCGGATTGCCTCAGCCAGGAGTTCCGGGGCGATCAACTGGTAGCCGCCCAGGCTGCCGCCGCAGGCCAGCGCGGCGTAGATGCGCGCCACGCCGCGCGCGTTGCCATGCGCGCCATAGCCGCGCCATTGCGGCGTGTTGTAGTTCTCGTCACGCGGCAAGGGCCGCCAGGCGCGGTACAGCGGCGAGGCCTGGTTGCGCTTCATGCCCTCCAGACTGGGGGTGCCTAGGGTTTCGAGGTAATCGGCGCACAGATCGAACTGGTGCTCTTCCAGGCCCAGCCAATACTCCGCACCGAGCGGCGTGGCAATCTCTTCGCGCTCATAGTCGTGGGCGCTGGTGCCGGTGGCCTGGCGGATCAGTTCCGCCAATAGCTGCGGGTAGGTGAAGGAGTGGTAACAAGGCTGGGACCCGGGTTCCCATTCCGGCTTCTGTGCGGCCAGCGCGGCAGCGACCACGCCCGGTTGATACAGGGATTCGAACGGCGCGGCGTCCGGATACGGCAGGCCCGCCAGGTGCGCGAGCAGGGTGCGCACACTGATCTTCTCCTTG
>JANLTL010000515.1:0-10813 GCA_031362905.1 Burkholderiales bacterium
CCAAGGCGGTGGTCGACAGACTCAATGCGGCCTTCAACACGGCGCTGCAAAATCCGCGCATCAAGAAGCGCCTGGAAGAAACCGGCCTGCGCGTGGTGGGCGGGCCGCCTGAACGCCTTGGCGAGCAGATTCGCACCGAGACCGAGCGCTGGGCGCAAGTGATCAAGGCCAACAACATCAAGGCAGAGTGAGGCGAGATGGCTGTAGCGGTCGCACTGACGGCCGCGTTTGTCGCTACGGCTTCTTGGGATCGGCTTCCTGCATCAACGCAATCTGCTCGCGCAATTCCTGCACACGCTCCTCCCAGTATCGCTGGGTGTTAAACCACGGAAACGCTGCCGGAAAGGCCGGGTCATCCCAGCGCCGTGCCAGCCACGCTGAGTAATGCAAAAGGCGCAGCGTGCGCAGGGCTTCAATCAAATGCAGTTCGCGGTCATCGAACTCGCAGAAATCTTCGTAACCCCGCAGAACCGCATCCATCAAGGGTTTGCGCTCGGTCTTGTCGGACGGGAACAGCATCCATAAATCCTGAATCGCGGGGCCGTTGCGGGCGTCATCGAAGTCGACGAAGTGGGGCCCGCCAGATGCGGCAATTGCATTGCCATCGGCGCGTCCGGCTTCGCTCCACAGCACGTTGCCGATGTGGCAGTCACCGTGCAGGCGAATGGTGCGGACGCCACCGGCCGGACCGGTACCGCCGTTGCCCCCGGCAAAACCGGCACTGCCGGCACGCTCGTAACTACGTGCGACATCATCGAGCGCCTGCGCCACCACGCTGCTCCAGGCGTCCTTCAAATTTGGCGGAAATAAATCGTGCGCGAGCAGCCAGTCGCGTGGCTCGATGCCAAATGTCTGCAGGTTCAACGCGGGCCGCTCGGCAAATGGTTTGAGGGCACCGACGGCGTGGATGCGGCCCATGAAGCGCCCGAGCCATTCGAGCACCGACTTGTCATCAAGGTTGGGCGCGCGCCCGCCCTTGCGCGGGAACACTGCGAAGCGAAATCCGGCGAAGCTGTGCAAGGTCTTGCCGTTAAAGGCCGTCGCCGCCACCACCGGTATTTCTTGCTCGACCAGTTCACCGACAAACGCATGCTCTTCGAGAATTTTCTCGTCGCTCCAGCGCCCGGGCCGGTAAAATTTTGCGATCACCGGTGCATCACCGTGCAGCCCGGCTTGATAGACGCGATTCTCGTAAGAGTTGAGTGCAAGCAAGCCGCCGGTGCAGGGCAGACCGAGACTCTCCAATGCATCGAGCACCACGTCGGGCGTGAGGCCGGCGTAGGGGGTGAGGCCGGCACCGGCGGTGACGTCCACGCCGGGAGCGAGGCTCCTGCCGGTTGCCTTGTCAGCGTTCAACGCCAAGCGCTTTCAGCACAGATGCGGCTGCGCGCGCGCCCCTGGATACCAATGCGTCCAGTGCCTGGCGCCGCGCGTCGTAGACCGTGAGCTGATAACCCGCCGAGATCAGGCGCGACGCCATCGGCCCGCCCATGTTGCCCAGACCAATAAAGCCGATCTCTTTGTCCATGCTTGCTCCGGATAATGGATGCGGATTGCGTTGCGTATGTCGTTGCGGCAGGGTGACGCATTCTAAGCGGAGCACGCTTTACTAGCGTGTGATAGCCTGAAGCGCCTTTCGTGTGGCGCGGGCTGATGATCTGCGCGCAAGCATGAATGCCCTTCGCCATCCGAAGAGATCCTTCGACGAGACTGCCAACAATGAAAAATGCACTGCAGCTTATGGTTCGCCGCACCCTCCCGGTACTCTCATGCGCGGCGCTGCTCGGGTGGGCCGGTGGCAGTCCGGCCCAATCAGGCACTGCGGCAAATTGGCCGTCCAAACCCCTGCGCGCAATCGTGCCGTTTGCACCCGGTGGGCCGGCCGATGTGGTGGCCCGGCTGATCAGCCAGCAATTGAGCGAAATTCTTGCGCAGCCGGTGATCGTGGACAACCGCCCCGGCGCAGGTGGCAACATCGGCACGGTGGCTGTCGCCAAAGCGCCGGCGGACGGTTACACGGTGCTTATGACGTCCTCGGCGTTTGCGGTCAATGTGAGCTTTCCAGACCCCGGCTACACCGAGCGTGATTTTGCTGCAGTGACCGTGGTGGCCGCGCAGCCCAATGTGATTTTTGTGCACCCCAGTGTTCCTGCCAACACGCTCTCGGAATTTTTGGTCTACGCAAAAACGGCAAAGCTGGCATTTGCCTCGCCGGGCAGCGGCACTACACCGCATCTCACCGGTGAAAATTTGTTCAATCTGGTGGGCAAGCTCAATATGCCGGCAGCGCATTTTCGCGGCGCCGGGCCGGCTGCGGCGGCGGTGGTGGCCGGCGAGCCTCCGGTAGGTTCGATGGCGATCACCGCCCCCTTGCAGTTCATCAAGGCGGGCCGGGTGCGGGCACTGGCGGTGTCGAGCGTAAAGCGGCTCACCCAATTGCCGGATGTGCCAACGCTGGCTGAACTCGGTCACACCGGCATGGCCGACTACACCTGGATTGGCGTGTTCCTGCCAGTGGCGACACCTGCAGCGATTGTGCAAAAGCTCTATGAGGCCGTGCAACGCGGCGCGCAAAACCCGGACACCGCTGCGCGGCTGGCCGGTCTGGCGTTCGAGCCGATTGCCGAGCCGCCAGCGCGTACCACCGAATACATCCGCGCGGAAGTGGCCAAATGGGGCAAGGTGGTGCGCGACACCGGCGCCAAGCCCGATTGAACATTGCAAAGGGGCAAGGCATGGCCAAACTGCGGCATATCGCGCTATCAGTACCGGACCCGCACAAGTCTGCGAAGTTTTATAGCGAGGCGTTTGGCATGCAGATCGTTGGCGAAGCGAATTCTGCCACTGCCACCGGCGTGTATTTGTCCGACGGCACCATGAGCCTCACGTTGCTCAAATACCGCACTGATGCGCCTGCAGGACCGCGCGGCAAAGACTTCGTCGGTTTGCATCACATGGGCTTTCTCTGCGACGACCTCGCCGCCCAGAGCCGCGCTGTGGAAGAGTGCGGCGCCACAATTTTTCAGGATGTTGCGCCCGCCAAGACCACCGAGTATTACGAGAAAAAATACACTGATCCGGACGGCATCATTTTTGACATTACGCACTCCGGCTGGAAGGGGACGCGGAGATAACGCGTGGTGTGGAGGAACCATCGGAGAGCAAACGCATCGCCATGACAAGGCACGCCGATTTCGTTCAGGTTGATTGCCACGTCGCAGACCCAGTATGTCTGCCATGGCTCGCCATGGACCTCGCCGGTTTGAAGATTGACACCCTCAATTGCGGCTTACCCCAGACTTGGGTCGCGCGCATGTAGCCCCCGCAATGAGCGGCAGCGCGCGGGCCAGGGGTGGATCTAGTTCTTGATCTTGAGCAGCCGCGCCGCGTTGCCGCCCTGGATCAGCGCACGATCGGCTGCCGACAGCTTTTTGACCTGCGCGATCAGCCCCAGCGGATTTTCCTCTCCCATGTCATACGGATAATCGGTGCCGAGCACGACATGGTCGGCGCCGTAGCGCTTGATCAACTGCTCCAGCATCATCGGGTCAAACGTGATGGTGTCGAAATAAAATTTTTCGAGATAAGAGGAGGGCGGCTTTTTGATCATGGTGCGGCAGTCGGGGCGCGCGCGCCAGGCGTGATCCATGCGGGCCCAGTAGTGCGCGATGTAGCCGCCGCCGTGGGCCACGACGAATTTGAGCTTCGGATAGCGCGCCAGCACGCCGCTGAAGATGAGGTCTGACACCGCTACCGTGGAATCAAGCGGATTGCCGATCACGTTGTTGAAATAATGCTCGGTGAGGCGGTCGGCGTGGCTGTAGCCGAGCGGGTGCATAAAAATGACAATCCCCAGTTCTTCACATCGCGCGAAGAACTTGTCCAGACCGAGGCTGGGGTCCATCAGGTTCTTGCCGTTGACATTGGTGCAGATCTCGATGCCGCGCATGCCGAGATTCTTGACGCAATGGTTCAGTTCCTTGATCGCGAGTTCAGCATTTTGCAGCGGCACCGAACCCATGCCGACGAAGCGGTCAGGCGTATCGGCGACGATCCTGGCAATGCCTTCGTTGACGCCCCGTGCGAGTTCGGCCCCGTAACCGGCTTCGGGCCAGTAAAAAAACTGGAACGGAGCGGGGCACACCGCCTGAATGTCGACACCCATGCGGTCCATGTCTTTCAGACGCTCCGTGACACCCGTTAGCTTGGGCGCGCGCGTCTTCATCTGCTTGACATTGGTCTCGCGCGTGATGGCGTTGGCGTACACCGCCGACATGTCGTATTGCGCCGGGTTCAGATGCGCCGTTTTGGCGTTCAATTCCGCGTTGAGGTAATGGCAATGCAGGTCCACGACTTTCGATTTGCCCTTGGCAGTTTTGGCTAGCGGGCGCGGCAGACGCGCTGCGGGCCTGGCAGGCCGCGCAGCGGCGGCGCTGACGGGGGCGTGGCGATGCAGCGGGTTGGTGCAGGATGGGGTGCAGGTGTAGAACAAGGGTGACTCCTTGACGAGGCAGCGATGCGGTGGTGAACGATGGCTGCAACTGTTGGTGTTGGCAGCGATGCTTATTTATCCGATGATAACTTATGGTGTACATTTACGGCTCGAAAAATGCGGGACGCGGCTGCGCCGCCTTACAGGGCACCGAACCGAGCCATACCCACTTCACGCAGGAACCCTATATGCATATTGCCATCGCCGGTACCGGGAAAATGGGCAGCGCGATGGCGCGGCGCCTGATCACGCTCGGCCATCAGGTGAGTGTCTGGAATCGCACGGCAGAGCGGCTGAAACCCTTGGTGGAGGCGGGTTGCAGGCCAGTGGCTGATCTGGCGGCGCTGCCGGCTGGTACCGATGCGGTGATCACCATGCTCACAGACGATGCGGCGCTTGATCAGGTGTACGCGGGGGGCCTGCTCAGCCAGGCCGCGGGCAAACTCATTATCGACATGAGCACGGTGCAGCCTTCAAAGCAGCGCGAGACCGGCGCGCAAGTGGCTGCGGCGGGCGCGGCCTACGTTGAGTGCCCGGTGGGGGGCACCGTGGGGCCGGCGCTCGAAGGCAAACTGTTGGGGTTCGCGGGTGGTGCGCAGGCAGATGTGACGCGGGCGCGGCCGGTGCTCGATTTGCTGTGCCGCCGGGTCGAACACGTCGGGCCGCTCGGCGCCGGTGCGACCATGAAACTGGCGATCAACCTGCCCTTGATGGTGTATTGGCAGACCCTCGGCGAAGCGCTCTCGCTGATTGCACCGCTCGGTCTGGATCCGGTGCGCGTCATCGATATTTTTTCCGAAACCTCGGGCGGCGCCAACATGCTGAAGGCGCGCGGGCCGAACATTGCCAAGGCGCTGGCGGGCCAACCGGTGCCGGTGACGGTGGAACTGGCGACCATGCGCAAGGACGTGCGCACCATGCTCGGCTTCGGCGCGGCCCATCAATTGCGCCTGCCGGTAACGGAGGCGACGCTCAAATCATTCGATGACGCCGCCAACCGGGGAATGAACCAGGCTGATTGCACGCAGTTGCCGGCCTGGTGGATCAAGGAGGGTAGCAAGACATAAACTGCATCGCTACCGCGCCAGAGGCGTGGCGCCGCCGCGACACCACATGGCGTTTGGTATTTCCCCGGTGGCGGCAAACCTGATACTCTTTACCCGTTGGCAAAAGAACTGAAGTCAAAACCACAGGAGACAGCAAGATGAAAGACACTTCGACCAAGAGCATCACGCGCCGCAAGTTTGTCGCTGCAGCAGGCGCTGTTAGTGCGAGTGCGGCATTGCCATCGACCGCTTGGGCGCAAGGAGCGCCGATAAAAATTGGCCTGTCGATCGCGCAGACCGGCGGCCTCGGCGCCGGGGGCAAGGCCGCGCTTCTGGGCCAGCAGATGTGGCGCGACGACGTCAATGCCAGGGGGGGCATCCTTGGCCGCAAGGTCGAACTGATCGTTTATGACGATCAGTCCAGCCCGGCTACTACGCCTGGCATCTACACCAAGTTGCTTGATGTCGACAAAGTTGATCTGCTGATCGCACCGTACGGTACCAACCCGACCGCGCCGATCATGCCGCTGGTCAAGCAGCGCGGTCTGTTGCTGATGGGCAATTTTTCATTCGAGGTCAACGACCGCATTCAGCACGATATGTGGTTCAACAACTCGCCGTGGAATGATTCGGTGACCTGGTTTACCGGGTTTATGGAACTGGGCATGAAACGCGGCGCCAAGACGATTGCGTTCCTTTATGCTGACGCGGAGTTCTCCCAGAGTCTCGCCACCGGTGCAAAGAATCTGGCCAAACACAATGGTTTGACCACCTTGTACGACCAGAAATACCCGCCCAATACTACCGAGTTCTCGTCGATGATTCGCTCGATCAAGGCAACCAAGCCGGACATCGTCTTTGTCGCGTCGTATCCGGGGGAGTCAGTGGCGATTGTGCGCGCCGTCAATGAAATTGGCATCGGCAGCAGTGTCAAGCTGTTTGGCGGAGGCATGGTTGGCCTGCAATTTGCGCCGATCATGGAAAGCTTGGGATCGCAACTCAACGGTATCGTCAACTACAACTCCTACGTGCCGGAGAAGACGCTCGACTTTCCGGGCCTGAAGGATTTTCTGGCTCGTTACGCGGTGAAAGCCAAGGCTGAGAAGGTCGACCCGCTGGGGTTTTATCTGCCCCCGTTCAATTACGCGATCGGCCAGATGCTCGAAGCGGCAATCATCGCGACCAAGGGTCTGGATCAGAAGGCGTTGGCCAAGTACATGCGTGAAACCGAGCACAAGACCATCGTCGGACCGATCAAGTTTCAACGCAGTGGTGAATGGGCCAATGCGCGGGTGCTGATGGTGCAGTTCACTGGCATCAAGGACAAAGACATCGAGCAATTCCGCCAGCCCGGCAAGCAGGTCATTCTGTCGCCTGCGCCGTACAAGTCTGGAGAGCTCCGGTTTCCGTTTGAGAAGGCGCGTAACTAGGATCGGTTTGAATGCCGAAGGGGCGCGGGTTGCGCCCCTTCGTTTTTATTGGATGAATAAAACGTGTTCTCATGGGATCTGCTGATCGGGGCACTGGTGTTCGGCCTGTTGCTCGGATGTTTTTACGCTGCGGTATCGATCGGGCTATCGGTCTCGTTTGGGCTACTCGACGTACCGCACATCGCCCATCCATCGTTTCTGGTGATGGGGGGCTATGCCACCTGGTGGCTGGGAGGTTACGGTTGGGATCCGATCCTGGCCGGGCTGTTCCTGGCGCCGGTATTTTTTGTTCTCGGCGTGGTGATGTACCGGATCTACTACGCCACGTTTGAACGGCACGGTAGCGACACCGGCTTGCGCGGCCTGGCCTTCTTCTTCGGCATCGCCTTTATCATCGAAGTCTGCCTGATCCTCGCCTTCGGGGTCGATCAGCGCCTGGTGGAGGCCGTCTACATCGGCAAGAGCATCGACTTCACCGACGATTTGCGCATCCCGATGCGCCTGCTCGTAGCATTTGCAGCGGCACTGCTGCTCACCATCGGTCTGACGCTGTATCTGGGCAAGACCTACATGGGGCGCGCCATCAAGGCTGTGGCCCAGGACCAGATCGCGCTCTCCCTGATGGGCGCTGACCCGGTCAGGGTCAAGCAATGGGCGTTCGGTATTGCTACCGCAGTCACGGCGATTGCCGGCGCCTTGCTGATCATCATCGGCCCGGTTGACCCGCAACTGGGGCGGATTTACATCGGCCGCACCTTCTGCGTCGTGGTGCTGGCGGGGCTCGGCAGCATGAGCGGCACGCTGGTGGCAGGCCTGATCCTGGGCGTGACCGAAACCATCGTGCTGACGTTCTTCGGGGCCTCGTGGGCGCCGGCCGTCGCGTTTGGCCTGCTGCTGGTAATGCTCGGCGTGCGGCCGCAGGGCCTGTTTGGAAGATGAGCGGGAAGATGAGCGGGAAGATGAGCGGGAACATGAACGCAAGCGCCGGCAGCATGGGCGGAAACAATCGGATTTTTGTGATCGGCTGCGTTGGCGTTCTCCTTGCCGCCATCGCCTTGATGGCCGGCGTCAAGATCGACTATGTCTTCAACGCCTCCTTTGTGGTGCTGCAGTTCGTGGTTCTGGCAAGCGCCTGGAACATCCTGGGGGGTTACGCCGGATACGTCAACTTTGGCACCAGTGCCTTCTTCGCCATGGGTGGCTATTCGGCGCTGTTCATGATCAAGGCGTTCAATGCACCGCTGCTGGTGCAGATCCTGGTGGCCGCGTGTGTCGCCGGACTGCTTGGCCTGGGCGTCGGCCTGATCTCATTGCGCCTGCGCGGCATCTTCTTTTCGATCGCCACGGTGGCAGTAGCGATCATCCTCGAAACAGTGATTCTCAACACAGAGTATTTCGGCGGCGCCAAAGGCCTGCAAATGATGCGGCCCGAACCGATGGCGCCGTTTGAGAGTTACGACAAGATGTTATTTTTTGTCATGATTCTGATGGCGATCACTGCGGTGGCGATCTCGCGCTACATCGAGCGCTCATGGATCGGGCGCGGCCTGCGTGCGATCAAAGACAACGAAGAAGCGGCGGAGTGCGTTGGCGTGCCGACCTTGAAGCTTAAGCTGATTGCGACTGTCGTGTCGGGTGCGTTGATGGGGGCGGCAGGCGCACCGCTGGTGATGTACATGCGTTTTATCGAGCCGGTGAGCGCCTTCAGCCTCAACTATTCGGTGTCGGCACTGGCGATGCCGATCATCGGCGGCACCTCCTCGTGGATCGGCCCGGTCATCGGTGCGTTGCTGCTCGGCTCGGTGCAGCAGATTGTCACGGTGACGATATCGTCAGAACTTAATGTGCTGATCGTCGGGGTGTTGCTGGTGTTCTTTGTGGTGGTGGCGCCGGACGGCATTCTTGGCCTGGTGCGCAAGTTGCGCGCTAAAGGGGGTACTTCGGGTGCCGCGGGCAGTGCGAAAGGCGGTGCCAAATGAGCGCGCTGCTGTCGATCGCCAGTGTCTCCAAGCATTTCGGCGGCTTCACCGCGCTCTCCAACGTCAGCCTGGAAGTGGCGCAGGGCGAGCGGCTCGGCCTGATCGGACCCAATGGCTCAGGCAAGACCACGTTGATCAACTGCGTTTCGGGGGCGCTCAAGAACGACGCCGGCACGATCACCTTCAAGAACGAGAATTTGAACGGCCTGGCGCCGCACCAGCGCACCCGGCGCGGCATCGCCCGCTCGTTCCAGATTCCACGCCCGTTTCACAGCATGACCCCGGTCGAGAACCTCGCCGTGCCACTCGAATACGTCACCTATCGCGGCGTCGCCCACAAGCACGACATCAAGGGCGAAGCCGAAGCCATCCTGC
Source organism: Burkholderiales bacterium (assembly GCA_031362905.1). Lineage (GTDB taxonomy): Bacteria > Pseudomonadota > Gammaproteobacteria > Burkholderiales > JAEUOS01 > CANJDH01. The sequence continues at coordinate 9,323 of JANLTL010000515.1, forward strand.
AAGACATGGGTCTGGGCGACAAGATGCACGCCTCCTGTGCCGGGTTGTCGCAGGTCGAGCTGCGCAAGCTCGAACTGGCGCGGGCCATGGCGGCGCGGCCGGCGCTGCTGATTTCCGATGAGGCGATGGCGGGGCTGTCGCACGGCGAAGTCGACGAGGTGCTGGCGATCCTGTTCAAACTGTCGGGAACCGGCATCACGATCATCATGATCGAGCACATCATGCACGCCATCATGCGTTTCTCGGAACGGGTGGTCTGTCTCGACGCCGGTCAATTGATCGCCGAAGGGGTGCCGACCGAGATTGTCAAAAATCCTGAAGTGCAGAGGGCTTATCTTGGCGCTTGAACTCAACATTGCCGGCGTCGAGGCCGGTTACGGTGCGGTGCGCGCGCTGCAGGGCGTGTCGCTCAATGTGCAGGAGGGCGAGACGGTGGCACTGCTCGGCACCAACGGCAACGGCAAGAGCACCCTGATGAAATGTCTGACCGGGCTGGTGCGCCCAACCGCCGGCAGCATCACGCTCAAACTCGACGGCGTGGAGCACAACCTGATCGGCAAAGGGCCGCAGGAGATCGTCAATCTGGGGGTGGCGTTGGTGGCCGAGGGGCGGCGCCTGTTTCCACGTCTGACGGTCGAAGAGAACCTGTATCTGGGCGCCTACCGTCCGCTCGCGCGGGCGGAACTGAACAAGAACCTGGACTTCTGCTACACCATGTTCCCGATTCTCAAGGAGCGCCGCAAGCAGCTGGCCGGCAGCATGTCGGGCGGGCAACAGCAGATGGTGGCGATTGCGCGGGCGCTGATGTCGGCGCCCAAGTTGTTGCTGGTTGATGAGCCATCGGTGGGCTTGTCGCCCTTGCTGGTGACGCAGACCATCGAGAAGATCGGCGAGCTCAACCGCAATCACGGCATGACGGTGCTGATGGCCGAACAGAATTTCCACCAGACCATCAAGATCGCGCACCGCGGCTATGTGCTGGTGCACGGCGAGATCGCCTTCGAGAGTACCAACGTCGCCGAACTCGAAAACAACGAGATGGTGAAAAATCTCTATCTGGGCGCGTGATTCTTCACAGGCCATCGGCCTGGGAGCGTTGGTGGGAGCCGGTTTATAGACTTGATTCCCTGAAATCCTTGGTGGGAGCGGATCTTAGGGCATTGACGTGTGCGGCTCTGTCGCCAGGCTCAGCGACTGATCGCCGCGTTGACCGCAGGCATCACTTTCTCCGCCATCAATTCCATGGAGCGTTTGCCGAGCTTCGCATCCGCCCAGTCGATGCCGCAGTAGAGCAGGGTGCCGAAGTCGCCGATCTGTTCGCGGAACGCCAGCAACTGCTCGGTAACCTGCTCGGGCGTTCCAGCGATCACCAGGTCATCGACCACGCCATCAAGCGTGACCGAGTCGTCGGGTGCGTCCTTGGATTTCTTGAACAGGTTAGAGCGTCCCGCCTTGCGCAATTTGTAGAGTAACTGCTGGTAGTAGAAGCGG
>JANLTL010000560.1:0-2518 GCA_031362905.1 Burkholderiales bacterium
GGATAAAAATGGTTCAGTGGTTTCTTCTCAATCGGGTCAATGCAAAACCCCGACGAACGGCCATAGGTGGTCAGCCACATCGCATCGTCATGCCGCTCGCGCACAAAGCAGGCACCGCGCTGGCCTTCCTGCAGTTTGCAATCGCGCGGACAAAGATCACACTGGATGCGCCCATCGGGCAACGCATGCCACCAGCGCGCCAAATGCGCTGGTGCCGTATCTACGACGCGCTCAGTCACCGCCTACTCCGAAAATTTGGCCACGCGATAGCGCGACAAACGCAGGTCCGGCCCCCAGTACCCTGAAGCCAAGCCGGCCTTCTGCCTTAACGCCGCAAGGAAGGCACGCGGCTCGGCAATCTGCTCCCACACTTGCGGCAGGAAGGTGGCGCGATGCGTTCCGGCCTCCAGGATCACGCCGTCCTCGTGCGGACGCAACTGCGCGAGGGCATCGGCTTCGTCGCGCACCACCATCAACTGCGGCGCGGTAAGCAGTGACACTTCAACACGCACTTGTGGCCAATCGTCAGCCGTCAGTGGCGCAAAGCGCGGATCACGTAGCGCTGCGGCCTCGGCGTTGGCCAGCACGTCCGCGTGCAATGCGCGATGCGCTGCGAGAGACCCGATGCAGCCACGCAACGCGCCGTCACGCGTGAGCGTGACGAATACCGCGCCGGGTCGATCAAGCCACGCGACATCACCGGAGCGCGCAGTGCTTGCGGTCGTGCCGGGTGCATTGCCTGCCACTGCCGCGCTTGTTGCCATCCGGTTCGACTCTGGTGCAACGCGCGCGCCGAGCGCCTGCGCAATCGATGCGCGCGCGATACTCACCAACTGCGCGCCACCATCAGCCGGAAACCATTGGGGCACAAGGCTTTTCGAGGCATTGTCTGAAGAACCGCTCCCAGAGACATTCTCCTTCATTGTTCTCAAAAAACTATCCGCACCTGCTGCTGCGGTGTCTGCGCCGCCAACTGCGGTGTTCGCTGCTGCGTCAGCCTCGTATACCGCAAACGAGGCATAGCCCACCACGCGGTCGCGCGGCCCGGCGGTATCACCTGAGTTGCATTGATCGATCAACTCGACGCGCAAGTGGCGCGACTGAACCAATTGCATCAGCGCATTCACCGGCGTGGCGCCGCAGGCTTGCTCGTGAGTGATGTTCGTTGCGCCATTGAGGATCAATGCCACAGTCTCCCTATCGATGCGCAGCGCGTCGCGATACGTGTGATAGTGCGACAAATCGCTGCTGATCACAATCAACGTCTCCGCGCCGCCCCACAACAAATCGAGCACCTCGGCCACCATGGCCGGCGTTGCATCGCCGACGACAAGTGGTACCACGGCAAACGCGCCGAGCACCGCGCGCAAAAACGGCAAATGCACTTCAAGCGAATGTTCGGCGACATGCACCGGGCGCGCCGCGACCACTTGCCGCAGATGCGAAATCAGCGCCAACGCAGCTTGATCCACCGCGACCGGACCGAGTGGTGTAGCGAATGCATCGGCCTCCGGCAGCGCGATGCCGCGCACGTGTACACGATGCGCCGGTCCCAGCAACACCACGCGGCGAATCGTGCCACGCCGGCTAACCAGGCGTGCGTAGGCACGTGCCGCTGTTTCTCCAGAGTAGACGTAGCCCGCATGCGGCACGACAATGGCCTTCGGCGCCGGTGCGCGTGCCTGATCGCCGGCGTTGCGCAGCATGCCCTCAACATCAGCGCGCAACTGCGTAGCGTCCATCGGATAAAACGTGCCTGCAACCGCCGCCGGCCGTATGCGCCCGGATTGCGCCAATGCCTGCAGCGGTGCTTCGCCTGGCGTAGACGATTCGCCAGTGATCGCGGGATCAGACATACCCAAGTTTGCGCGCCGTCATGCCTTGACCTCGCTGCGCAAATCCTTCTTGACCTGCACCACCATCGACGCCCAATCCTCAAGGCCCGGTTGCCGGTACAAGCGCGCTGACGGATACCACTCGCTGCGCTCCCCCGCATCGTGCCAGCGCCAATCAGCCTGCCACGGCAGCAAAATCCAGACTGGCCGGCCGAGTGCGCCCGCGAGATGGGCCACCGACGTATCGACCGTGATGACGAGGTCCAGGTTCATCATCAGCGCGGCAGTGTCAGAAAAATCCTGCAAATCGGCGCTCACATCAAGCACCCGCGACCGCGTACCGGGCGCAGCGTCGGCCACCTGGCGCGCAGCCTCCCAGGTTTGCAACGACACGAAATGGGTACCCGGCACTTCGAGCAAGGGTTCGAGCCCCTGCAGAGTCAAACTCTTTTTGCGCGAACGCCGCGCCGCCACCGCATCCTGAATTGCCGGATTGGCAGCCCAGCAGATGCCGACGCGTTTGCCGCCGAGATGCCCCAGCTTGCCGGCCCATACGGCCACCTTCGCAGGATCGGCCACGAGGTAGCCGTTGTGCCTGGGGAAATGCACAGCTGAGCGACGCTTGATGCGCGCCAGGCTGCCGAACGGGATTTGATAATGGATCGGCGCGGTCAGGTTGAGCC
>JANLTL010000623.1:0-5429 GCA_031362905.1 Burkholderiales bacterium
CCACCAACCCCACCACACCAACCACCCACCCACCGCCGACGACAGGAACACGGTCGCGCAGAGCATGCGCGCCTACCTGCGCTGTGCGATGCTGGGCGGCATCATCGCCGAGCAAGTGCGGCGCCTCGGCTATTCAGCGCGCGTGCATACAGTGGTCGATGGCGACGTGTTGCAGCCGCCGCTGCTGTTGCTCTCGGGGCTGGGTGAAGTGAGCCGGATTGGAGAAGTGATTCTCAACCCCTACCTCGGCCCGCGCCTCAAAAGCGGTTCGGTGACGACCAACCTGCCGATGACCTACGACAAGCCGATCGACTTCGGCTTGCAGAACTTTTGCGAGAACTGCAACAAGTGCGCGCGTGAATGTCCATCCGGTGCCATCACCGCGGGCCCCAAGCTGATGTACAACGGCTACGAAATCTGGAAGAGCGACGCCGAAAAATGCGCGCGCTACCGTATCACCAACCAGGGCGGCGGCATGTGCGGGCGCTGCATGAAAACCTGCCCGTGGAACCTGGAAGGGCTATTCGCCGAATCGGGTTTTCGCTGGCTGGCGATGAACTTCCCGGGCCGCGCACGCTGGCTCGCCGAGCTCGATGACAAGCTCGATCACGGCAGCATCAATCCAGTCAAGAAATGGTGGTGGGACGTTGAGCTCGATCGCAGCAATGGGCGCTACGTGCGCGCCGCGCAGACGCATATGCGCGGTCTGCAAAAAGACCTGAACCTCAAGTACGAAGACCAGACCCTCGCGGTGTACCCGGCTGACAAGATGCCGCCGCCTTACCCGGTCACGTTCCCGATCAACCGTGAAGAAGGGATCGCGCGCTACAAATCCCTGCTCACGCCCGCGCAGCACCAGCAGCGGATTGCCGAAGGACGCACCGAGAATCTGGTGCCGCCGTTCAAACTGCCGGATGGACCGCCACCCGTTTTTCCGGTGCTGCTCAAGCGCCGCGAAGAGATGACCGCCGACGTCGCCAAGTATGAATTCACCGCGCTCGACGGCAAGGAGCTGCCGCCATTCGAAGCCGGTGCGCATATTGATGTCGTGATCGCCCCCGAGTATCAACGTCAATACAGCCTGGCGGGCGATCCGGCCGACCGCAGCAAATACGTGCTCGGCGTGCTGCGCGAGCCTGGCGGGCGCGGCGGTTCGATGCTGATGCATCGCGCCTTCCGCGAGGGGCGCAAGGTGTTTGTGTCACGCCCGGCCAATCACTTTCCGCTGCATGAAGACGCCACCCTGACATTGCTGTTTTCCGGCGGCATCGGCGTGACGCCGATGATCACCATGGCGCACCGGCTGCACCAGTTGGGCAAGCCGTTCGAGTTTCACTACAGTGCCGCCAGCCGCACCACGGCTGGCTTCTTGCAGGACTTGAACATCGTCGCCTGGAAAGAGCAGATTCGCTTTCACTTCAAGGACGAAGGCCAGCGCGCTGACCTGCCGACGCTGATTCCCGCGTACCAGACCGGCTACCACGTCTACACCTGTGGCGCGGTGCGCTACATGGACGGCGTGTTCGAGGCCGCCACCAAGCAGGGCTGGCCGGAGGATGCCATGCACCGCGAATTCTTCAGCGTGCCCGAGGCGCCCGATTGGGTCAACCTGCCGTTCACGCTCAAGTTGGCCAAGAGCGGCCGTACCTTTGTCGTGCCGGCAGAGCGCAACGCTACCGAGGTGCTGGCCGATGCCGGCATCATCATTGACACCAAATGTTCAGACGGTATTTGCGGTGTGTGCGCAACGCGCTACCTGCCGGCTGAATCTGGCGAGGTCGAGCACCGCGACTATGTCCTCAGCGCAAAGGACCGGGAACAACGGGTGATCCTGTGTTGCGCGCGCACCAAGGTCACCGGGGCAGAACTGGTGGTCGATTTGTAGCGCTTCGCTTTCACTGCTGGCTCCCAGGGCGAAGCGGCCGCGCCCGCAGTCGCAGGGTCATCCAGACAGACCAGGAGCGCGTATCAGACAGGTGCGGACGGCGGGTGCCGGCGTGCACTCTCACCCCCCACCCAGACGAGGCACATCATGCGCGAGTTCCAGCCCCTGCCCTTGCTGATGCGGTTTTGGCTGCTTTCCGGATTGTTGTTTTGCGCAAGCGCCGGCCAAGCGCAAACGACCGCGCAGTCACCGAACCCGTCACCAAACGTGTCACCCAATCTGTCACCCAATCTGTCACCCAACAACGGTCCGTGGCGCACCGTCAGTCAGGGTGGCGATAGCAAGCTGATGCTGGAAGGCCATGACGCCGTCGCTTACTTCACGCAAAACGACGCCGTCAAGGGCGACCCGGCGATCAGCCTCGATTTCAGGGGCGTGATCTGGCGCTTCGCCAGCGCAGCCAATCGCGCGGCCTTCGAGAAATCGCCCGAGCAATACATGCCGCAGTTTGGCGGCTATTGCGCCAATGGCATCAACTATGCGATCCCCGGCGGTGGTGGCGGCGGCCCGAATTCCTGGCGCATTTATCGTGGCAAGCTGTATGTGTTTGGAGGGCAGAGTGCGCGCGACCACTTCGAAATGGAAACCGAGGTCAATCTCGCGCTGGCGCACAAATACTGGAACGAGTCACTGGCCGGCGGCGATGCACGGCAGCTGCGTGCCAGATTCATGAGCGAACGTGTACCGCATTACAAGACCGATCAAGCGTTGAACCAAGAATACGCCGCCAAGCTGGCCGGGAAAACCTTGCCGGTGATGCCCGGCATGCCACAAGTGGTGCCCGCACGCTGAGCGCCAGGGCGCTGGACGAAAACGGCTCCCATCGGCTCCTGGAGCCATTCTTGGGCCGCTTCTTAGGTCGCTTCTCAAGCCACTTCTCAGGCCGCGTCTCAACCCCCTGTCGAGCGCGTTCAGCGGCCCGATACAGCGCCCATGCGGCGATCAGCAAGACGCTGTCTTCAAACAGCGTCCACAGCGTCAGCGGGCGCGGCCAGTAAACGCCAAAGCAGCCGCAGTTGGCCAGTTGCAGGCCACGTGCCAACGCGAGGGCAATCCATCCCAGGTAGACGCCGTGCAATAGCGTGACGCCGAGCGCTGCGCGAGGCAGTTGGCGCCCTGACACGAGCCATAGGGCGAACCCGGCTTCGCAGAACGCCAGTGCCCAGGCCGCAAGCGCCGCCCAGATGCCGGGTAGCACACGATAGCTGGCGACCACCTCGGTAAAACCTTGCATGTCAGCCAGCTTGCCGACCGCGCCCGCGAGCAACAGTGCCGCGAAGAACCAGCGCAAGCCCTGCCCATAGCGCGAAAGACGCATGCTCAAGACGGCGTCAGCGCGGCGGCTGGCGATTGATGGTCCAGTCGTAGGGTGTAAAGCTGATCGCATAGTCGTCCGGCACGACGCGCCCGGCCTGCCTTGCGGCGTACTGCGCCAGCGACGGTGCGCGTGCCAGAAAGTCTTCTGGATAGAAATTGAGAATTTCCGAGAGCCGCACGCTCCTGGCCGCGTCATCAACAGAAAAATGGCGCGCTTCGGAAAAGAACGCACGCGTTTCACGCGCCAGTTGCTGCTCCAGGTTGGCTGCCGAAAAAGGCTCACGGGGCAGGCGCGGGCAACTCACTGCCATGCAATTGAGGGCGAAGTGAATCCGCTCTTCGCCGAGCGGCCGAATCACCTTGTTCTCGTAGTCATAGAGCGAGATCTCCTCACCACCCACCTGCAACTTGCGGCGGTAGAAAAAATCGTAGCGCGCGCCAAATGACGCCAGGGCCGCCGGCATGCCGGCTTCTATGACGTTGTACATGGCCAGTGCGTTGTAGGCATTGAGGTGGTAGGCCAATACTGCGGCACGGCTCGCAAAAATTTGCGGCTGGTTGTTGGGGCCGGTCTCGTAGACCCATTTGACGAAGCGGTCGAGATCGGAGCGATCCCGCGCCAGACCGGCAAAATCCACCCGTCCAAGCGTGTCCACATGACGCGTCAGCACGCGCGCCCAGGATTCCGCGATGGCGTAGTCGGGCTCAACGCCCACAGAGGGCGGGCGCACGACCGTCGCGCAAGCACTCAGCAAGGCCAACGCGCCCGCCAGCACCATGACGCGCAAGGCCAGCAAATTCAAGCTGCTTCCCGCTGCCTGATGGCCCGCGCTGACTTGAGTTCGATCTTGGCGCGGCCACGTGCGGTCTTGCGGCTATGGGCCACGCCCACCGACACCGGCATCGCGCCTTCGAACTCACCGCTCACCGGGCTCCAGAAACGCATCTTTTCTCCGGCACCAAACGCCAACGGTTTGAGGAGATATTCGTCGCGCTTGGCATTGTGCACACACATCGACAAGGGGCCATCGCCCGTGGCCACCATGAAGGCGCAGGCATCGACCCGATCCTGCTCCAGATTGCAGGCGTCCATGAAGTTATGGATGAAGAACGACAGCTTGCGCACCTGGCCGCGCGAGCGCGCGAGGTCTCTTTTCATGCGCCATAAGATGGCGCCAAGCCAGCGCGCGCCGGGCAACAGCACATGGGGGTGACGCAGAGTCCAGCGCAGCAGCGCCCGCAGCGTACGCCAGGGATGGGCACGGTCGAACTGCAGGCTGGTGAGCGCCGGCGCGACGCGCTGTACAAAGGCCGGTTCGGCAAACAAGTCGTGCGCCCGGCCAGCCGCGACCAGCGTGAGGGCATAACGGTTGCAGGCGCTATGCCCAGTGCTCAGAGCGTCGAAATTGAGAGGGGTATGCGCGCCCGCGCGGATCTGACGGGCCACCGTTTCGGTCGTGATCTCGAAGCCACGCGCCGCAAGCACACCGCGCCCGGTGTCGGCCTGCAACTGGAACGAGGCAAACTTCACGACGTCGCTGTGCCCGACAAAAAATTCGACAATGCGCGGAACGTCGCGGAAATTGCCGTCAAACACCGTGGTGTTGAAGATCACCGCCAGAGGCAGGCCGCGCGCGCGCTCGATGTACTCAAGGCGAATCGCATTGAGCGCGTGCTCGGAAGCATATCCCGTGCGCTCCTGCGTCATATCAACGTGAAACGCAACGTCTACCAAGCCAGCATCTGCCAGTTCAACGAGCAAGTCTCGTGTCGCCAGAATGCCATTGGTAAACAGTGCCGGCCGCATACCCTTGTCGCGCACCCGCCGCACAATGGCAACGAGTTCGTCGCGGCGGCGCAAGGTGGGGTCGCCACCGGTGACTTGCACATCAGTATGGGCGCCGTAATGGGCCGCGATCATGTCAATGCGGCGGAACACTTCTTCGAGCGGAATGTCCTTGAGCGCTTCGGAGCTTTCCGACAAATAGCATAGCGTGCAGTCCAGGTTGCAACGCTGCGTGATCTCCAGCGCGACGCAGCCGATCGCCCAGCGCTGGCCCATTTGCTGGCCCGACTGCCATTGCCCGCTCTGCGCCATGCGGCGGCGTGCCAGCGCCACTGGCGTGGCGCCGTTTGCATCAAGTGCGAAGGGTTGGTGCGCGGCGAT
>JANLTL010000666.1:0-2431 GCA_031362905.1 Burkholderiales bacterium
CGCTCGAAGCTCTCGGCAATGCCGTAGTGGCCTTCGATGAGCGCCATGTCGTGCGACTGCGCCGGATCGTTGTGCCACAGTTCGATGACGCCAACCCGCTCATCATCACCACCGCAGAAAAACACCAGTACCGCGAGCAGGTAATCGCCGGCGAAGATCGGCAGCGCCACGCCACAGGTCAGGCCCGCCTGCTGTGCCGCCTTGGCACGCCTGAAATACGAGTCCTGCAAATCCTTGAGAATGATCGGATGGCGTGCCGCCCACGCCTTGCCGGGCAAGCCTTCGTCAAAGCCGAAGCACAGGCTTTCGCTGGCGGCGCGAAAAGCCGCATGTGGGCCATACAGCCCGGCGTGGAATTCGAGCATGGTGCGGTCTTTGGACGGCACCCAGATTTCGCTGACCTGAATGAAGGTTTTCATGATGGCGCCCGCCGGCTGCGATCCGGCAGGCTGTTGGCAACCAAAAGTGGCTACCAGCACCATGCAAAAACGAGGCCAGAATGGCGTTCTGCGCAGTGCGCCGACGCAATAAGTCCTGATTCAGGCACCCTGCGGCGCGCGCCGACTGGCGCGCTTACGAAAACAGACGTTGCAGCTCCGCCCCGGGGCTGGGTGAACGCATGAACGCCTCGCCCACCAGAAACGCGTTGACCGCATGCGAACGCATCAGGCGCACATCGTCAACTGCGAGAATGCCGGACTCGGTGATCACAAGCTTGCCCGCCGGAATGCGTGGCAACAGGTCGATTGTGTTCGAGAGGCTGGTCTCGAAGGTGCGCAGATTGCGGTTGTTTATGCCCAGCAGCGTCGTCTTGAGGCGCAGTGCGATCTCAAGCTCGGCCGCATCATGCACCTCGACTAACACCGCCATGCCAAGAGCCATGGCGCTCGCTTCCAGCGCCACCAGTTGCGCGGGCTCGAGCGCGGCGACAATCAACAGGATGCAGTCGGACCCGGCGGCGCGCGCTTCATGCACCTGGTACTCGTCAATCATGAAATCCTTGCGCAGGCACGGCAGATCGCAGGCGGCGCGCGCCTCGACCAGATAATCGAGCGAGCCCTGGAAATACTCGGCGTCGGTCAAGACCGACAGGCAGGCCGCGCCGTGGGCGGCATAGTCGCGCGCGATCGCGGCCGGCACGAAGTGTTCGCGCAATACGCCGCGCGACGGGCTGGCTTTTTTTACCTCCGCGATCACCGCCGCATGACCAGCGGCGATCTTCGCATGCAGCGCCGCTGCAAAATCGCGCACCGCCGGAGCCACGCGGGCGCGCGCACGTACGGTGGCATCGTCAACGCGCGCACGTGCGGCCGCCACTTCACGCGTCTTGGTGGCAAGAATCTTCTTGAGAATGTCGGACATGCGCCCGGCCCGATCAGGTGGAAAACTTCTTGGTGAACGTCACGAATTCATCGAGCTTCTTGCGCGCCGCGCCACTGGCCACGGTTTCACGCGCCAGGCGAATACCGTCGGCGATCGAGCCTGTCACATTGGCCGCATAGAGCGCCGTACCCGCGTTCAGGACCACGATCTCGCGCGCCGTGCCCTCGCGGTTTTCCAGGGCTTCGAGCAGCATGGCCTTGGATTCGGCGGCGTCGTTGACCTTGATACCGCGATTGGACATCATCGACAAGCCGAAATCCTCGGGATGGATTTCGTACTCGCTGACCACGCCGTCCTTGAGTTCGCCGATCAGCGTGGCGGCACCCAGCGATACCTCGTCAATGCCGTCCTTGCCGTAGACGATCAGTGCGTGGGTCGCGCCCAGGCGCTGCAGCACGCGCGCCTGGATGCCGACCAGGTCGGAATGGAACACGCCCATCAGGATGTTGGGCGCCCCGGCCGGGTTGGTCAGCGGCCCGAGGATGTTGAATATGGTGCGCACGCCGAGCTCGCGCCGCACCGGCCCCACATTCTTCATCGCCGGATGATGATTGGGCGCGAACATGAAACCGATGCCGGTGGCGGCGATGCTCTCGGCGATCTGCTGCGGGTTGAGCAGGATGTTGACGCCCAGCGCCTCGAGCACATCGGCACTGCCGGACTTCGACGACACCCCGCGGTTGCCATGCTTGGCCACGCGCGCGCCGGCGGCGGCGGCGACGAACATCGAGGCGGTGGAAATGTTGAAGGTGTGCGAGCCATCGCCGCCGGTGCCGACGATATCGACCAAGTGGGTGCGATCGGCAACTTCGACCTTGGTCGAGAACTCGCGCATCACCTGCGCGGCGGCGGTGATCTCGCCGATGGTCTCCTTCTTGGCGCGCAAACCGATCAACAGCGCGGCCATCATCACCGGCGACATCTCTCCGCTCATGATGCGGCGCACGACGGCCAACATCTCGTCGTGGAAAATCTCGCGGTGTTCGATGGTGCGCGTGAGCGCTTCGTTGTCGGTGATCGGCATGGTGGCCTCCTAAAGGGTTTCGCG
>JANLTL010000667.1:0-14892 GCA_031362905.1 Burkholderiales bacterium
CCAAGTCAGGCAAGAAGGCCAAGGTCATGGCGGTAGGCGACAAGCTCGACATGAGCGACGGTACACGCAAGATTGAAATTCATCGCATCAAGGATGGCGTGCACAACGATGCCTTCCTGATGGTCTATCTGCCCAAGGAAAAATTGCTGATTGAGGCCGACGCCTACTCGCCACTGCCGCCCAACGCACCGGTGCCGGCGACGCCGAACGCCAACAACGTCAACCTGGCGCAGAACATCGAGCGCCTGAACCTCTCGGTCGAGCGCATCCTGCCTCTGCATGGCAGAGTAGTGCCGCTGGCCGAGCTGCACCGGACCATTGGTCGCAAGTAAGGTTGCCCGGCGGCAGCCGGGCTTCATTCCGGGCGCAATCTTCGAAAACTCGCCAATCCGATGGCCTAAAAGCGTTGTGGGACAAAGGTTTCAAGAAGATGGAGCATTAAGAACGGCTTGCACCAATGGTTTCCTGGGAGAGGCCATGATAGAAAGGAGGGTTCTACCCCCCGTTGGAGCCCGCCAGCAGGCTGCCTTGCCCACCCCCGCCCAAACCGCTCAAGTGGGAGTCAAGTCGCCAAAAAGATAATAACGGTTTAGACAAGTCAATGATTAATATGAGTTTTTAGGGGTTTTCGAGTTTATTATCCAAGGTGTTAGATAACAAATCCGGCGTTTCAGCCTCGGCCTTTGCATAGGCCATGTTCCGTTTGGCCCGGTCTGGCAGGGCCACTAACAATCCTTGATCACGCCACGCGCCCAGCATTTTTGACGCCTTGAGGGTATCCATGTTGGCCATCTTGCACAGTTCCGCATTTGCGACCGAGCCATGCGTGTCGATCCACGCGCTCACCTCATCCCACACGCTCGGGCGCTCCATATTCAACAACGTCACCGTCACGTTCTCGACCGCTCTATCAAGGATCTGCGCATATTGCGGCGGGTAAAGTTTTGCCGCCGCCATCTCGGAGAACATCATCTTCACGCCTTCTCCCGCATCGATGTTCGGCGCCTGATCGAACTCGCGCAGGTTGAGCGCGATCAGCGCATTGCGTGCTTTCGAGCCGGCACGGCCGATGTTCGCCACTGTGATATTGCCGGGGAACGCACCGGGGCTTTCAATCTCGATGCGGTCATCAAACACACGAATGAAAATGTCCCGGTTCAGCCGATAGTCGCGGTGGATCACCGCGTTGACAATCGCCTCTTTCACCACCCGTTCCGGATACACATGTTTCGTCTTGAACCCACTCGACGAAAGCGTCAACCCATGTGAAAGCTCTTCGAGCACGGTTTTGACCGCCGCATCAATCTGCTCGATCAACGGCCCGCGAATCGTCTTCGGCGACTTTCTCAAATTCGGCGTTGCGCCCGGCACGGCAGTCTTGCCGTCGTAGACCATGAGCCGGATGTCCGCGCGCGAATCATGCGCCGCCAGCAAACTGCCCGGCTCATCAGCAAATAACAGCACCGCAGCCCGCGTTGGCCGCACTTCGCTGCCGCTCAACTCGGCCAAACCGATGCGTTGCAATTGCTCTGTGAATGACCCGGTCTTCAACCCGCGCGAAACAGCAAAGCGGCGCCACGTCTGAGTCGCCAACAGATCAAGCGAAACCGGCACCGTTTCAGCCGCAGCGCTGCGCACACCGCGCCGGTATGAGAGATCGGCAATCTCCAACGCGTTCATTTCACGGTTGGAAGCATCCATGCGCGTCCAGGTGCCGTCACCAATCACGGTATGCACCTTGTCGCTCTTTTCCACCCGCAACACCACCACATGACCGGCGCTGCCATCGCGCAGTGTGCAGGCCATGCGCCTCCAGCGAAGCCGATCGATTGCCGGTGCAAAACGTCCCAGCAACTGCCGGCGAAAATCGTCAAACGCCTCCGCGTTCTCCTCGATGCCGAACAAGCGCGACTCCGGCTTCGCACCCGGCTTCATCTGCTTGGCATCATCGATGCCGATGACCAGCGAACCGCCTTCACTATTGGCAAAGGCACACACAGTCTCGATCATGCGCCCATGTCTGGCGCTAATTCGCTTGAACTCGACCGTGCGTGACTCGGGCGCGCCGAGCATGGTGGTGAGGAGGACCGCAGCTTGGGCGGGACTGACGTCAATCATCGCTATCTTCAGTATTGACCAACGAGAAGGTCTGGCTTCTCAGTTGACGACCCATTGAGTTACACGGAACCGCGCTATTTGGACTGCAACAACGCCTTGATGCGTGGTTCGGGCCTCCAGTAATTCGGACCCTTGAGGAACTTGCCGTTGGCGTCGTAAATCGGATTGCCGTCGGCACCGAGCTTGCTCTCGTTGCTGTCCATGATCACGTCGAGCACGTCTTCGAGCGGCAGTCCGTACTTGAGTGCCTCAGAGCGGCAATAGACAATCACGTCGCCGAGCAGGTCGGCGATGGCCGTGAGCACCTCTGCCGGCTCGGCGCCCCTTGCAGACAGCGCCACGATGTCGTCGATCTCGTGCACCTCGTCCATCAGTGTCGCCTTGAACTTCATCAGGCGCGCGGCAGTGTCGTCCGGCAACGCGGGCTTGTCATGCGCTGGCAGGCGGTACATGGCGTTCATCAGGGCGATGCGCTCGGCGAAGCTTTTTTCCATGCGAGGTTCCGTGGGGGTCAGGTTGATCTTGAGGTTGAATGCATCTGCGCCTGCAGCGTGGCAGCGGCGCGCTACACGCTGCGCGTAATGCCGCCATCTACGCGCAGATTTTGGCCGGTAATGTAGGCGCCGCCCTCGGAGAGCAGAAACGCCACGGTCGCGGCAATCTCGGTGACCTTGCCATAGCGTTGCAAAGGAATTTTCGCGCGGCGCTCTTCCTTCTCCGGCAGGCTGTCAATGTAGCCGGGCAGCACATTGTTCATGCGGATGTTGTCTGCCGCGTAGCGGTCGGTGTAGAGCTTGGTGAAGCTGCCGAGCGCGGCGCGCAGGCTGCCCGAGATCGGGAACAGCAAGTCCGGCTCGAACGCGGCGAAAGTGGAGATATTGACGATGGCGCCGCCGCCCTGCGCGCGCATATGCGGTGTGACCAGGCGCGCCATGCGCACCACGTTGAGCAAAGCTGTATCCATGCCGGTGTGCCATTGCGCGTCGGTCAATTCGAGCAACTCACCCTTGGGCGGGTGGCCGGCGCTGTTGACCACGGCGTCAATGCGGCCGAACTCGCCGTGTGCGAGCTTGACGAAGGCTTCGAGAGCAGCCGGGTCATTGACCGAGCCAGTGAAGCCGATGCCGCCGAGTTGCTTGCCCAGGGCTTCGCCCTTGCCGGAGGACGACATGACGGCAACGCGATAGCCATCAGCGGCGAGACGTTGGGCGATGGCAGCGCCCATGCCGGAGCCTGCGGCGGTGATGAGGGCAGTTTTGATCACGTCGTTGATGAATGGAGGTGGTAAGGCTGCGGATTGTGGCACACGGAGATTGCGCAAATGACGCCTACCCGGCATCATGCGCTTTTGCGTCGTATCACTTGGGGGGAAACCATGAAGCTTCATCGCGTTGTTACTGCTGCTGCGGTCAGTGCGGCACTCTTGTTCGCTAATACGCTATTTGCCTACGACAAGCCGGTCGAAAAGAAAATCTTCTCTCTACCGTCCTACACCACGGTCGGTGGCAAGACCATCAAGGACGTCAAGGTAGGTTATGAGACCTACGGCACGCTCAATGCCGCCGGCGACAACGCGGTGTTCGTCGCGCATTTCTACTCGGGCAATTCGCACGCGGCGGGAAAATACAAAGAGAGTGATGCTGCGCCGGGCTACTGGAACGGCATCATCGGGCCGGGCAAACCAATTGACACAGACAAGTTGTTCGTGATCTCGGCTGACACGCTCTCCAACCTCAACACCAAAGACCCGAACACCACCACCACCGGGCCGTCCTCGATCAACCCCGACACCGGCAAGCACTACGGCATGAGCTTCCCCGTGGTGTCGATGCGTGACTCGGTGCGTGTGCACAAGGCCTTGACCGATTCGCTCGGGGTAAAAAAACTGAAGGCGGTTGCCGGTGCCTCTGGTGGCTCGATCCAGGCGATGGAGTGGGGGGTTCTTTATGGCGATCAGGTTGAGCGGGTGATCCACGTCATCGGCCCCGGCTTTTCGATTTCGCCCTGGGTGATCGGTTTGCTCGACGTCTGGGTCGCGCCGATCAAGGTCGATGCGAAGTGGAACAACGGCGACTACTACGGCAAGGATGAGCCGCTCGACGGCATTGCCCAGGCTCTCAAGATCGTGACCCTGACGGCTGGCCACTGGGGCTGGGCCGAGAAAGCGTTCGGCTACAAGCTTGCAGATGAGGCCAAAAAGCCGGGTGACGAGCGCAACAATGTGTTCGCCATTGAAGACACCTTGCAGAAGACCGGCCTGGCACGTGCACGCACCACCGACGCCAACAACAAGATCTACATGGCCAAGGCGAACCAGTTGTTCAACGTCGAGAATGAGGTTGGCAAGATCAAGGCGAAGCTCTTGTTTGTGCCGGCCTCGAGCGACCTGGTGTTTCCGCCCGAGATGAGCCAGAAGGCGGCGGCGAAATTTCGCGCGCAGGGTGGCTTGGCCGAGGTATTCGTACTCGAAGGGGATCGCGGCCATCTCGACGGCGTAATTGGCATCGGCAAGGCGTCCGAGGCGATTCGCGCGTTCATGAACAAGTAGAACTGCCCTTGACGCCCTCCACTAGTCTGTCCACTGCGGCGGGCGCCCGCAACGCCCGCTACTACACCAACGCGTTTAACGAACTGGAGAACGCGTCGGGCGCGTGGCGGCCGTCGTGGAACTGGGGCGCCTGCCTGTGCAGCAGCGGCTGGTTTTTCTATCGCCGCATGTTCGTCTACGGTGCGATCAACCTAGCGCTGCTTCTGCTCGTGGCACTACCCTTTGCCGTGCATCTGACGCCTGCTGAGTTGTCCATCGCGCTGGGCGCTGCGTGGTGTTATGGGCTGGTCGCGTTGGTGATCGTGCCGCTGGTGGCCAACTGGCTGTACTACCGCCATGTCAAGCGCAGGCTGGATGCGGGCGGTAGAACGGCGCCAGACATGCTCAGTTTTGGCGCGGCGGCTGCGGCGGCGACGGTTGGCGCAATGGCGTCAATGGTGGCGGTGGTGCTGGGTACCGCCACCGACTACGAGGTGCGCTTGCACGTGGTTGACGCCCTGTTTGCGACTGCGCCGCAAAAGGCCGCGGTGGAGGTCTTCATCAAGCAACGAGGCGTCGCGCCGGCCACGCAGACTGAGGCGGCGGCGCTGATGCCGCCGAGCCGTGAGCGCAACCACGCCGGCCTCAAGCTCGTCGACATTCTGCCGGGCGGCATGCTGCGCGTCGCGTTTACCGGGTATCGGCACATCAACGGGCGCACGGTCGAACTGGCGCCAGATGCCTCTGACAAGGGCATCGAATGGCGCTGCTACAACGTCGACATGCCTGAGCGCGAGTTGCCCGCAGCGTGCCGCGCCAAGCGACCGCCAGAGCGCAAGGCACCGGTATTCAAGAAAGCATCCGCGGTGAAAGCTGCTGAGCCTGCTGTGGCAACAGAGAAGTTGCCTGCGTCCGGGGCTGCATCTGGTGCTGTGGTGGACGCTGCAGCTGCGTCGGCGAAGTAAGCCAAGAACCGCTCTGACAGCGGCTCTTGGCGCCGCGCTCTGGCGGTCCAGCACCGTCACTTCATGGCCGGATTGATGCAAATACCAGGCAGCGGCGACGCCGGTGACGCCGGCTCCGAGGACTGCTACACGCATTGCAGCGCGCTGGGGGGTGGGTGCAAGAGGCGACTGTCGTTCTGCTGACCGCTCAGCGGTGAGCCTCGCCGGTCAGCAGCCCGCCGGCCCCAGCTCACTGTTGAGCTTGCGGCGTTCCGCGTTGAGGCGATCCTGCGTGGTCTGAGAGCCTCCGGAACGCAACTGTGCAGTGTTGTAGTTGATGTCGTTATTGATTTTGTCGCACTTGGACTTCTTGTCGGCAGCCACAGCAGCTTTCTTCTTGGCCTCTGCCTCCTCGGCGGCTTTGGCCGCGGCCAGCTTTTTCTGCTCTTCAGTTTGCACCGCCGGCGCGGCGCCCGCAGTCACGCCGACCCCACCGGTAGCGGACTTGCCTGCCGTCGTGCCCGATTTCGCCGCCGCGCCCGAGGTACCGCTATCAGTCGATTTGACCGTGCCCCCCTTGGCATCATTTCCCGCGCACGGAAATGATTGATAGGTATTCCCGCAGCGATAAGTCTTCTGCGCCAGCGCCGACGACGCCGCACCCAGCAACAACAGAGCGAGCACTGCACTGATAGTGGCGGGGGGCATGGAGGAGTTCATCAGAAATGGATTCCCTTGAGCAATTGCTGGAATGCTACCTGATCTGCGCTCGCTTCGGCGGGCTTGGCCGCTGCAACCGTCTTGCCATCCGCACCTTTGACCTTGGCCGCATCCGAGTCAGGGAACATGCGGAACGTGGTGTTCATCACGATCTGCGCGATGCGTGGCATCAATGCGTGCAGCACTTCGCCGAAAATTCCCAGACGCGTGGCGACCCGAACCGGCTCGTAAACGATCGCCTCGCAGATCAGGTTGGCGGCATCCTCGGGGGCGAGCACCGGCACATTGTTGTACAGGTTGGTCGGTGCAATCATCGGCGTGCGCACCAGGGGCATGTTGATGGTGGTGAACTTGATGCCGGTATCGGCGAACTCGGATGCAGCGCAACGCGTGAAGGCGTCGAGCGCGGCCTTGGAGGCGACGTAGGCCGAGAAACGCGGCGCGTTGGTCAGCACGCCTATCGACGAGATGTTGAGCACATGGCCGCGGCGCTTTTTCTGCATGCCCGGCAAAAACGCCATCGTCACGCGCAGCGCGCCGAAATAGTTGACGCTCATGGTGCGCTCGAAATCGTGGAAGCGCTCGTAGCTGTTTTCGATCGCGCGGCGGATCGAACGACCGGCGTTGTTGATCAGGATATCGACGCCGCCATGCTTCTCGTTGACCAGTGCGGCAAACTTGGCGCAGCTGGCCTCGTCGCCGACGTCGGCTGAATAGGTGAAGACGCGCCCGCCGTTCTTGCAGTGGCCTTCAATTTCGGCTTGCGCGAGCGCCAGCTTCTCCTGATCGCGCGCGACAATCACGACGATCGCGCCGGCTTCGGCAAGCTGGTTCGCCGTAGCCAGGCCAATGCCGGACGAACCGCCGGTCACCAGTACCACCTTGCCGCGCACTTTGCCCTTGAGGGTGCGGTCGATGAACAAATCGGGGTCGAGGTGGCGCTCCCAGTAATCCCACAGCACCCAGGCGTAGGTCTCCAGATTGGGGCAGGCGATGCCAGTGCCTTTGAGGGCCTTGTCGGTGTCACGTGAATCGAAACGCGTCGGGTAATTGACGAACTGCATCATCTCGTCGGGCAGGCCGAGGTCCTTCATCACCGCATTGCGCACCCGGCGTGCCGGGGTCAGCGACATGATGCTTTTCTTGATGCCACGCGGGATAAAGCCGAACAACGCCGCATTGATGCGGATTTCCATGCGCGGCGCGTGCGCGGCCTTGCAGAAAATGTTGAGCACGTCGCCGACGCGGTGTGGATTCGGGTCGGTCAGGTGAAAGGCTTTGCCGTCACCCTTCTCCATGTGCATGATGTGGTCCATCGCATTGACCACGTAATCAACCGGCACGATGTTGATGCGCCCGCCCTCGATGCCGATGGTCGGCATCCACGAGGGCAAGTACTTGCGCATCTTCTGGATCAGCTTGAAGAAATAGTAGGGACCGTCGATCTTGTCCATCTCGCCGGTCTTTGAGTCGCCGACCACCAGGCCCGGGCGATACACGCGCCATGGCATTTCGCATTCCTTGCGTGCGATGCCTTCGGAATCGTGCTTGGTGGCGAAGTAGGGGTGGTCGAGGTTCTCGGCTTCGTCGAACATGTCCTCGCGCCACACGCCTTCATAGAGGCCGGCGGCAGCGATGGACGAGACGTGATGAAACTTGCCGGCCTTGATGCCGTTGGCGAATTGCACGGCGTTGCGCGTGCCGTCGATGTTTCCCGCCTGTTGTTCTTCGGCCGACGCCTTGAGGTCGTAAACCGCAGCGAGGTGGGCGAAATGCGCGATCTTGGCGGTCAGCTTCTTGCGGTCGGCTGCGGATACGCCCAATTCAGCCTGGGTGAGGTCGCCCATCACGGCGATGGCGCGCTTTTCGTCCACGCCCCAGTATTCCATCAGCGCGGCACGCTGCTTGTCGCCCCGGGCGCCGCTGGCGCGCGAAAGGTAATACACCGTGGTGTCGTCGCGCGCGAGAATCTTCTTGACCAGACGCTTGCCGATAAAACCGGAAGCGCCGGTGATGAAATAGCCGGTCGTCATGCTCGTCTCCAATGTCTTGTTGTGTCTTGTTGTACTGCTCCCGCCCCTATGATGACTTAAACTCGTGCGCCTAGGCAAGCAAAAAATGCGAATGCCCGCAGGCTCCAAAGCCTTGGTGCAAGCGGATTACAGGCCGATACCGGATTGAAACCCTTGGTGGGAGCCGGTTGCAGGGCGTCCCTCATTTCAAAAATCTCATGCACACCTCACTGAGTACCCTCCCTGCCGCTGACCAGGCCCAATTCGACCGCATCGGTCCGATCTGGGGCAGCGACATTCAAAAGCATCGCGACATCGTGCTCGCGGCTTATGACCCGATCCTCGCGCGTGCACCCAAGGCCGGCGTGACCATCACGCGCAATCATGCTTACGGCAGCCATCCGCGCCAGGTGCTTGACATCTACCAACCCGCGCCTGCGGCTGGTGCCAAGCCTGCCCCGGTGGTGATCTTCATGCACGGCGGCGCCTTCGTGCGCGGTGACAAGCAGGCCAGCAGCGAGGTCTACGACAACGTGCTGATCTGGTGTGCGCGCCACGGCCATGTGGGCGTCAATCTCGAATTCCGCCTCGCACCTGAAGCCGCCTATCCGGCCGGTGCCGACGACCTCGCTGCGAGCATCGCGTGGGTCAAGGCCAACATCGCACGCTTTGGCGGCGATGGACAGACCATTTTTGTGATCGGCCACTCGGCCGGCGGCACCCACGTCGGCACCTACGCCTATGACCCGGCGGCCGGTTATCTCGGGCGCGACCTGGCCGGCATCGTGTTGATTTCGGCGCGCCTGCGCGCCGACGTGCTGGCCGAGAACCCGAATGCCTCGGCCGTGCGCGCCTACTTCGGCAATGACGAATCGCTTTACGAGGTGCGCTCGCCGATCGCGCATGTGGCGGCGAGCAAGCTTCCGGTGTTCATTGCCAACGCCGAATTCGAGAACCCGCTGCTGGATCTATATGGGCTCGAATGTGCGCACCGCATCGCGGTGGCGCGCCGCCGCGCGCCGCGTTTCATGTGGTTGCCGCGGCATAACCACGTCTCGATCGTGGCGCACATCAACAGCGGCGAAGACCTTCTTGGCAACGCGATGCTGGAATTTTTCCGGATGCGGCGCTGAAGGCGCTGCGTTTCAGGGGCAAACACGCTCCAGCATGCGTGCCGCCTTGCTCGCCACCCAGGGCGCCGATTCCTTGTCGAACACCGCGAAGTGCGGCGTTTTCAGATGCGCGTCGAACGCCGCGCGGTCATCGTAAATTTCATACAGGAAGATGCTGGTGTTGTCTTTCGGGTCAACGCAGACATCGAACTGGCTGCAGCCCGGCTCATCGGCGAGTGACGCACGCGCGTTGGTGCTGATGGACGCGTGAAACGCGGCCGCGTGCTCCGGCTTGAGCTTGAAATCGACAATCACGACGTACATGGGGTTTCCTTTCGGTTCAGCGCCATAAACGTTGGCGCAACAAGCGTCAGCGCAACAGCCAGACCAGCGCCATCGGCAGCGCCGGGATGTAGGTGATCAGGATCACGACCAGGAAGGTCGCGGCCATCATGGGGATCAATTGTCGGGTAATTTCGCCGATGCCGGCACCCGCCAGTTTGGCGGCGACAAACAAGGTGCCGCCCACCGGGGGCGTGTAGAGCGCGATGGCGAGGTTGGCCGTCATCACCACGCCCAGATGCACGAGATCAACGCCAAAAATCTTCGCCAGCGGCAGGAACAGCGGCACCGTGAGCATCATCGCCGGCAGGGGCTCGATGAAGATGCCGAGCAGGAACAGCGCCACATTGACCAGCAGCAAGAACACCCATTGCTGGTGCGCCACGCTCTCGACCCAGGCGCCCATTTGCGCCGGCACCTGCTCAACCGTGATCAGCCAGGCGAGGCAACCGGTTGCGCCGATCACCACCATCACGGTGGCGCTGGTCTGGAATGATTTGAGCAGCAAGGCCGGAATCGATCTCCACGACAGGTCGCCGTAGTAGAACAGCGACACCACCAGGCCATACACCACCGCGACCGCAGCCGCCTCGGTGGGTGTGAAGTAGCCGGTCCAGATGCCGCCGACGATGATCACCGGCATCAACAGCGCCGGCCCGGCCGCCTTGAAACTGACCCAGATTTCACGACCGGTGGAACGCGTCGTGCCGGTGTCGCAACCCGACGATTTGCCGTACCAGACGCACACCACCACCAGCGCTAGCGCGGAAATGACCGCCGGTATCAGGCCGGCTACCGACATTTCCTTCATCGACACACCGGCCACAAAGGCGTAGACCAGGAAGGGAATCGACAAGGGCATCAGCAGCGCCAGTGTGCCGGCGGTGGCGAGCAGGGCAGCGGCAAACGCGCGCGAATAGCCGCGCTGCACCATTGCCGGGATGATCAGCGAGCCGATGGCCGCCGTGTCGGCGATGGCCGAACCCGACACACCACCGAACATCAGGCACGACATCACGGTCACGATGCCCAAACCACCCGGGAGGAAACCAAACAACACCTTGGCGAAATCGACAATGCGTTTGCCGACGCCGCCATGCGAGAGCAACTCGCCGGCGAATACAAACAGCGGCACCGCGATCAGGATGAAGGGCTCCACCCCGCCGATATAAGAGAGAAAAATCGTCTCGAGCGGGTGCGTCAGGCTCTTGACCCAGATCATGCCGACGGTGGTGGCGAGCAGCGCATACACCAGCGGAATGCCGGCCAGCGCGATCACGAAAAAGAAACCGAACAGTTGCAGTGCGAACATGGTGATGGGTTCCCGTGGTTCTTATTCGCCGTAGCGTTCCACGCGCGACTTGCCCTGAAAAATCAGCACCAGATCCCAGGCCGCGAACAGCATGGTCAGTGCCGATGCGATAGGGAGCGCAATGTTCTGGGTCGACATCGGCCAGCCGAGCACGGTGAGCTCGTTGTTCCAGCCGGCCACTGTAATTTTCCAGCCATAGATCACCAGCAGGCCGAGCACGCCAATGGCAAACAGCTGGATCACGGCATCGGCTGCGCGCCGCTTGGCGTCGTCAAGCTTGTCGAGGAATTCGGTGATCGACATGTGTGCGCCACGGCGCGCGGCGGCGGCACCACCGAGAAACGTCACCCAGACCATCGAAAGCTCGCAAAACTCGGTAGTCCAGGCGATGTCCTTGCCGAACAGGTGCGTCAACACGTTGAAAAATACCAGCACGATCATCATGCTGCCGAGCGCGACAATGGCCCAGTCGACGGCCGATCCGATCAGCCGGATCGGCAGGGGAGAGTTGGGAACCTCCGGCAAAAATGACATGGTGTGCACTCGTGCGTGGTTGCTTGGATGACTGATTGAGCTGTGCCTGGTTTGATCGACAGGCACAGACTGGGAGGCGCAAACCGGCAATCAACGGGGCGCCTGCCATGGGCAGGAAAGCCCCGCTGCGTACCATCGGCTTACTTCTTCAACGGCAAGGCCTTGCGCACGGACGCTGCGTCGGCGAGGAAGACTTCGGTATCAGCACCGTATTTCTCCCTGGCCTTGGCGTACACCGGCTGCACCGCCTCACGGAAGGGGCCAACCGGCGGGCGGGCGATGGTGGCGCCTTTGCTCTTCATCTCAGCGAGCTGGCGGTCATCATTGGCGGCAATTTCCTTGCGGATCCAATCTGCCGTTTCCTGCGCCGCCTTGGTAATCGCCGTGCGATCAGCCGGCGAGAACTTTTGCCAAGTCTTTTCCGATACCGTGAGCGGGATCGGGCTGTAGACGTGCTGCGTAAGCGTCACGTTCTTGGCCACCTCATAAAACTTGTTGGCGAAGATCGTGTCGATCGGGTTCTCCTGCCCGGCCACCGCACCCTGCTGGATCGCCAGATACACCTCGGGCAGCGGCATGATCTGCACGCCAAAGCCCATCGCTTCGAGCGTCCAGCGCATCATCTCGTTGGGGAAGGTACGCAGCTTCTTGCCCTTGGCATCAGCCGGCGTGTTGAGCGGGTCGCGCGTGGTCATGCTGCGAAAACCGGCTTCCCAGGTGGCGAGGAAGCGAAAACCTTTCTCCGGCCCCTTGTCGAACTGGGCCTTGAGCCATTTGGATTCGTCATACAACTTCCACCCCTGTTGGTAGCTCTCGACCATATAGGGCAGCGCCGTCAGGTTGAGGGTCGGAATGTGCGTGGCATAGGTACCGGTGCCGGAGACCGTAAAGTCAATCCCGCCCAGCTGCAGTTGCTCAACTGCCTTGGGGTCGTTGGCGAGCTGCCCTGCGGGATACACCTGCACCTTGTAGCGGCCCTGCGTGTAGTTTTCCACGCTCTTGGCGAACAGCAGGGCGGCCGCGTTGCGCGCGCCGCCGGGCTGGTCGGTGTGGCTGAACTTGAGCAGGGTCTGCGCGCCGACGCTGGAAGCGCCGAACGTGAGAGCGAGCATGGTGGCGGCCAGGCCGGCTTTGAGGGTGTGGCGCTTCTCGATTTTCATGTTGTCTCCTGAATAAAAGTGGAACGGTTTCTGGTTAACCTGCTGATGCCAAACGTGCCGGGGCGGAAGCAGGCGCCGCCCCAAGTGAAGCCATCTCAATCCGCATGCCGGTACTGTGTGAGCGATAGGCCGCGTCCTGAATCCGGATGTTCTGCAAGTAGTCGCGCCCGAGGTTTTCTGCGGCGCCTTCGCCACGCAAAAAGCGCGCGACATGTTCATTGAGGTTTCTGACCGCACCACCGGCGAATGTGTCAGGGCCTTTGTCGTACACATGCTCGGCTTCGGGGCCGTGGTGCGGCTTCCACCACAGACGCGCCATGCCGTCGAGGCGCAGCACGCCCTGGCTGCCTTCGAGCCACATCTCGCCCATGGTGCGGCGCGGGTTGTCGCTGGCGTGGTCGTTGAGGCGGTTGCCATCAAACAGGCCCGTAGCACCACCATCGGTTCCACCAGCGCTGCCGCCGGCAAATTCAAAGATGAGATAGCCGGCGTCTTCACCCAGGATCGCCGGGTTGATGCGGCGCAGGCGCGCTGTGACGGTTTCGACCTCACCCAGCAGATAGCGAAACGTGTCGATGAAGTGAATCGCCGTCTCGAACACCAGAAAGCGCGGCATCTTCTGAAAGTAGGGCTGGCGTGACAGGTAAGCATCCGCCCCTTGCCCATCCCCAGGGCGCAGGCGAAACGCGATCGAATGCGGTGCGCCGAGGGTGCCGCTGTCGAGCAGGCGCTTGGCCTCGCGATACCACGGCGAGAAGCGGAAATTCTCGTGCACGATCAAGGGCAGCTTGGCCTGCTCGGCGATCTCGACAATCTGGACGGCCTCATCAAACGTTGGGGCCAGGGCTTTCTGGCACACCATCGGCACGCCGAAATTGCAGGCCATGCGCACCAGTTCCAAATGGGTGGCCGGCGGTGTGACGATATCGACCAGGTCCGCCTCGACTTCGGCGAGCATGCGCGCGGCATCGGTGTAGATGCGGGTAACGCCGAAGCGGGTGGCCAGTTCACGCGCGCGCGCGTCGTCGCTGTCACACAGCGACACCTCGGCAACCGTGCCCGCGGCGCGCATCGCCGTCCATGCCTCGACATGGAACTGGCTGATGTAGCCGGCCCCAATCACGGCAACGCGCAGTGCTTTGCTCATGTCTCTAGCGCAGCAGATCGATCACGGCGCGCGTGACCGCTGCGGTACCGTCGCTGCCGCCGATGTCGGCAGGGCGCACCTTGCCCTGGGCAAAGGCGGCGTCGACGGCGTTCTCGATCGACCGGGCAGCTTCAGCAAGAGCGGGCGTGTCATGACGCTCGGCCAACCAGTCAAGCATCATCGCCGCCGACAGAATCGTCGCGGTCGGATTCGCAATGCCCTTGCCGGCGATATCGGGCGCGGAACCATGCGAGGGCTGAAACAAGCCGTGGTGGTCGCCGAGGTCAGCGGAGGGCGCATAGCCCATGCCGCTGATCAAGCCTGCACCGAGATCTGAGGTGATGTCACCGAACTGGTTTTCCATCGGGCAGACGTCGTAATCCCAGGGTTTGCGGATCAGGTTCAGGCAGTAGGCGTCGATGTAGCAGTGGTCCGCCTTGACATCCGGGAACAGCTTGGCACGCTCGTAAAAGATCTGGTTCATGAAGGCCATGCCGAGGAATACATTCGACTTGTCGACGCAGGTGACCTTGCCCTTGGCCGCATTGCGCTTCTTGCGTGCCTGGGCCAGGCGAAACGAGAAGTCGAACAGGCGCTCGCAACCCTTGCGGGTGATTTCCGACATGTCGTGCACCGCTTCATCGCCGCTGGCACTGACGCCCTTGGTGCTGGTGCCGCGTGCATGGAACCAGCCTTCGGTGGACTCGCGCACGATCACGAAATCGATGTCCTTGGCGCGCGGCGAGGCAAACGGCGACGGCACGCCCGGCAGCGCCCGAATCGGCCGCACGCCGGCATACAGGTCAAGCTCCACGCGCAGCTCGAGCTGCGGGGCAATCTCGGTGCCGTCCGGATAGCGAATCTCTGGCCAGCCCAACGCGCCAAACATAATCGCGTCAGCCTTGCGGCTCGCCTCCATGGACGATGCAGGGAAGGCATCTCCGGTGTCCTTGTAACAATGTGC
>JANLTL010000678.1:0-2542 GCA_031362905.1 Burkholderiales bacterium
GCTGAGTTCGAAGCCGCCATTCAAGCGGTCGGCGCCGAGCGTTACCATGATAAGCATCCCTTCCATCATCTGCTGCACGGCGGCAAACTGAAGAAGCCGCAGGTCGCCGCCTGGGCACTGAATCGCTTTTGTACATCAAGACCCGCTACCAGGCGCAGCGTGGTGGTCTTGCCGCAGCCTGATGGCCCGAGGAAGACCAGGGTCTCGCCACCGTTGATAACGAGATCGGTGGGTTCGAGCGCGCGCGTGCCGTTATCAAAGGTGCGGGCGCAGTGTTCGAGTCGAATGGTGACGCTCATGGCAAGGGAACACCGCTGGACGTGAGGCAATTCTTCATGCTGCTCGGCGCGCGTACTGCATCGTGCTCACACCGAGCGCGCCCGGCTCGCCACGTTCGACGCCCACTGCATCGCAATCAGCAGCGGGATGATGATGACAAAAAACACCAGTGTGTAGGCACTGCCCACCTCGAGGCGCAGCGAAGCATAGGTATCGGCCAGGCCCACCGGCAGCGTCTGGGTGAGCGGCGTGTGCAGCAGCAGGGTCATGTTGAATTCACCGAGCGAGAGCGTCACCACCATCAAGGCCCCCGCGACGATGCCGGCGCGGCAATTGGGCAGGATCACGCCAAAAAAGCGCTGCACGAAATTCGCGCCGAGGCTGCGTGCGCCTTCTTCGAGCGTCGTCAAGTCAATCGACATCATCACCGCCAGCACCGAACGCACCATGAAGGGCAGCGTGAACAGCACGTGGCCGACGAGAATGAAGGTCCAGTGGGTGCGAAACCCGCCGGCACTGCCGTAGGTGACGATCAACGCCAGCGCGGTGGCGATGCCGGGCACGGCGACCGGCATCACCAGCAACTCTTCAATCGCGCGCGTGAAAGCATTCTGCCGCTTGGCCAGCACATAGGCGGCCGGGATGCCGAGCACCAGATTGCACGCGAGGCACGCGGCAGCAATCTGCATCGACAACAGCACTGGCGCGCGATAGTCGTTCCAGACCTTGACCACCCATTGCGTGGTGAGGCCGCTGGAAAGACCGATGAAGTAATTTTGCGTGACACCGGCCAGCATCGACAGCACCACCGGCACGATCAAAAACGCGCACACACACAGCGTGAACGCAAGTTGCAGCCAGAACCAGATCGAGCGGCGCATGCGCATGGCGTCAGCCGTGCCCTATCCGGCCGCCGCGACCGACGAGCCGGTCAGCGAGCGCGCGAAGGCGAGCGCGGCCCAGGTGATCGCACCGAGCACAAACGACAGCGCCGCCGCCATCGCCACATTGGCCTGCAGCGTGAACTCGGTGTAGATCACCATCGGCACCACATTGATGCGCGTAGCCAGCGTGAACGCAGTGCCGAACGCGCCCATCGCCGTGGCAAAGCAGATCGCACCCGCCGCAAGGAAGGCGGGCTTCAAGGCCGGCAACATCACGTCACGCACCACGCGCAAAGGGCCGGCGCCGAGGGAGCGCGCGGCTTCTTCGAGGCGCGGGTCGAGCTTTTCCGCCGCTGCCATCACGGTGAGGATGGTGCGCGGAATCGAGAAGTAAACGTATCCCATGAACAGGCCCGCCATCGAGTAGGCAAACACCAGACGCTCGCCGAACAACTTGTCGGTAATATCGGGAATCAAGCCTTGCCGACCCGCCAGCATGATCACCATGAAGCCGATCACCACGCCGGGAAAAGCCAGCGGCAAGGTCAGCATGGCGGTGAGCACCGAATGACCGGGAAAGCGGTTGCGCTCCAGAAACACGCCGGCGATGCCGGACACCGCCAGCGTAAACAGCGTCACCGCTGCGGACAGCGCGATGGTCTGCGCAAAGCTCATCAGATAATGCGTGCCCGAAAAGACCTCGGCGTACGCCGCCCAGCCGAGCTTGCCGCTGCCGCCGATCACCACCAATTGGGCCAGCGGCAGCAGGAAGAAGGCGGCGAACACGATGCCCGCCGGCAGCATCAATGCGATCAGCAGAGTGCGCTCACGCATATCAGCCGAGCAGCCCGGGCAGTACAGAGTTCAAAAGGCAGGCGGGCGGACAGTGGCTACCAGAGAGGCTCTTCATCGAATGTGGCCTGTGATCCGCTCCAGGAGCCATTCTCCAGACCACAATCTCTCGACTAATTCCCACCACTCCGATTTCAGCCCACCTCTTTTTGATAACGCGTGGCAATGGTCTTGGCCGCCGCCGCCAGACGGAACACATCGACCGGTTTGGAACGCGCGTAGTCGGCATCAGGCAAAAACCTGGCGCGCGCCTCGGCGGTCATCGCCGCAGCGATCACCGGGCGCAGGTAGGCGCCGGCCCAGTGGCGTTGGCCCTCGTCGGAGAGCACAAAGTCGAGCACCTTGCGGCCGTTGTCGGCATTCGGCCCCTTGGCGACCAGGCCCATGATGTAGGGCAAAGCGACAGTGCCTTCCTGCGGAATCACGAACTGCACCGGCGCCTTGTCGGTGTGCTGGCCGCGATAGGCGTTGAAATCGTAGTCAAGCAGGATCGGGATTTCACCCGACAGCACGCGCGCATACGAGGT
>JANLTL010000694.1:0-3930 GCA_031362905.1 Burkholderiales bacterium
CAGTCCTATCCCGCCCGCCCGGTCAAACTGGTGGTCGGGTTCACGCCGGGTGGCGGCGTTGACATCAATGCACGCCTGCTCGCCGGCAAACTGTCGGAACTGCTCGGGCAGCAGGTCATTGTCGAGAACAAACCCGGCGCCGGCACCAATATCGCCAATGAATTTGTCGCCAAAGCGGCTCCTGATGGTTACACCTTGCTGATCAATACCTCGGCGGTCACGATCAACATGTCACTCTACAAGAGCCTGCCATTCAACACCCTGCGCGACTTCGCCCCGGTGGCGGTGTTTTCCGACAGCCAGAACATCATGGTGGTGAACGCTGCCAAGGCATTCAAGAGCCCGGCCGACGTGATTGCCGCCGCGCGCGCCAAGCCTGGCGCCCTCACCTATGGCTCGGCCGGCGCCGGCAGCACGCAGCACCTCACCGGAGAACTGTTCAAGCTGCAAACCAAAACGGATGTGCTGCATATCCCCTACAAGGGCAGCGCACCGGCACTCACTGCGCTGATGGCAGGCGAAGTGGACATGGTCTTCATCAACGTTCCGGCGATCCTGCAGCATGTCAAATCCGGGCGCCTGCGTCCGCTCGCTGCAGCCGGGGCCAAACGTTCAGAGATCATGCCCGACGTACCAACTCTGAAGGAGTCCGGCGTCGACCTCGTCATGGCAGTCTGGTATGGGGTGCTGGCACCTGCGGGGACGCCGAAAGAGATCATCGCCAAACTTGCCGGCGCGATCAACAAGGCCGCATTTGCGCCGGACATCAGGCAGCGCCTGCTCGATCAGGGTGCCGAGCCGGTGGGCAACACGCCTGAACAGTTTGCGGCGATGCTGCGCGAGGAAGTGCCGCGCTGGGCTGAAGTGGTCCGGGCGGCAGGCGTGAAGCCCGAATAATGTGACCTTGCCCCACTCTCCATTCTTTCTGAACCCGACATGACCACACCCCGCACCGCGCGCACCCTGACCCGCTACAACGCGTGGGCCAATGAAATGATTTTTGCCGCCGTGGCCAAGCTGCCCCCCGGAGCAGCGGAGAAGCCCCGCCCGGGGCTGTTCAAGAACATGCAACACATGCTCAATCACAACTACGTGATCGACCATATCTTCAAGCACCATCTGAGCGGTCAGGCCCATGGCTACACGGCTCGCAACACGGTGGACTATCCTCCCCTTGACAAGTTGCTGGCCATGCAGCGCGAGATCGACGCGTGGTATATCGCATGGAGTGATCGCATCACGCTGGCACAACTTGAGGAAGTCGTGAAATTCACCTTCGTCGGCGGCGGAGATGGCGCGCTGTCGCGCGGCGACATCCTGCTGCACATCGTCAATCACACCTCGTATCATCGCGGCTTTGTGGCTGAGATGATGTCTGCCGTGCCGGGTGATTACAAGGCGCCCACGACAGATCTTCCCGTCTACTTGCGCGACGCGCCACCAGTGCTTGACTAGCAGAGATGCCACTGACGCTCCATCCCATCACCTCGCAGTTCGCCGGCGAAGCCGCTGGCGTGGATCTGCGCCGCCCGCTCTCTGCCACCGACATTGACGCCATCGATGCAGCAATGGATCACTATGGCGTGCTGGTCTTTCGTGATCAGCCAATGGACCAGGCGCAGCAGATTGCCTGTGCGCGGCAGTTCGGCCCGCTCGACGCCGGCCTGCGCAAGGCCACCGGCGCGCCAACGCGATTTGAGTACGACGAGTTGATCGACATTTCCAATGTCGCGCTCGATGGCACGGTGGCTGAGCCTGCCGATCGCAAACTGATCGGCACCCTTGCCAACCAGCTCTGGCATACCGATAGCTCGTTCCAGCCTCTGCCGATCAAGTATTCGATGCTGTCCGCAGTGACCTTGCCGGCGCTTGGTGGGGACACCGAGTGGGCAGACATGCGCGCCGCCTATGACGCACTCGATGACGAACTGAAAGCACTGGTTGAAGGCCGAACTGCGCATCACGCAACCTTTCATTCGCGCATCCTGCTTGGTGATGACAAATACACGGCCGAGCAATTGAACCGCTTCCCACCGGCCGAGTGGCCGATCGTGCGCACCCATCCCGGTTCCGGGCGCAAACTGCTCTTTGTCGGCGTGCATTGCGACCGTGTGACCGGCATGACGATGCCCGAGGGACGGCTCCTGATTGCCGAGCTGCTCGAACACGCCACGCAGCGCCAGTTCGTCTATCGCCACCAATGGCGCACCGGTGATTACGTGATGTGGGACAACCGCGCCACCTTGCATCGCGGGCGGCGCTACGACCTGACGGCGCGGCGCGACCTGCGCCGCACCACCACGCTGGAGCGCGATGCTGCGCCTGCCAGCGCTGCGTGAGCTGCCGCCTGCCACTCTTTTGCGACCCTCTTGCCCCCTAACGGAGATCACCTCATGAAACGGTTTCACCTCGCTGCCCTTGGCGCCCTCATGCTCAGTGCCACCGCTGTGACTGCACAGACCTATCCCACCCGCCCGGTCAGGGTCATCGTGCCCTTCGCCACTGGCGCCGCATCGGACATCATCGCGCGCCAGGTGTTTGACCGCGTCGGCGCGGCAATGGGCCAGGGCTTTGCGGTCGAGAACCGCCCCGGCGCCGGCGGCACGGTGGGTTCCGAGTTCGGCGCCAAAGCTGCGCCCGACGGTTACACCCTGCTGATCTCAACTGCCGCCCTGCCCATTTCAGCTGGTGTGTACAAGAACCTGGGCTATGACTCCGGCGCCTTTGCTTCGGTCACTGTGCTGACGCACTCTGCCTTGGGCTTCGCGGCCCATCTCAACTTTCCGCCCAAAACCATTGGCGAATTCATCACCTATGCCAAGGCCAACCCGGGCAAGGTCAATTACGGCTCGCTGGGCATCGCCACTTCGCACCACCTTACCGGCGAAAAGCTCAAGCTCGACGCCGGGATCGACATGGTGCACGTACCGTACAAAGGCTCGTCGGCGGCGCATACCGATTTGATCGGCGGACAGATTCAGGTGATGTTCGACAACCTCGTAGCCCTGCTGCCGCAGATCAAGGCGGGCAAAGTGCGTGCGCTCGCGGTGTCGAGCGCCAAGCGCCACCCGCTGTTGCCCGAGGTGCCTTCGATCGCCGAAGGTGGCGTGCGCGACTTCGAAGCAGTCGCGTGGTTTGGCGTACTCGCCCCGCCCGCCACGCCGCGCGACATCGTGACGCGCCTCAACACTGAAATCGTCAAGGTGTTGAACCAGCCCGACATGAAGCAACGCCTCACCGACGGCGGCTCGCTGGTGGTGGGCAATTCACCCGAAGATGCTGATCGCTTTCTGAAAAGCGAAATTGCACGCTGGGGCGTGGTGACCAAGGCGGCCAATATCAGCGCAGAGTAACGCTCTGTGGAGAATGGCTCCAGGAGCCATTCTTCTCGAATCAGGTGCTTGCCCCGCGAGCTGGTTTCCCCGCTGCCGGTGCGGGGGCCGAGGTTCAATCGTGCAGGTTCAGCTCGCCCGCGCTGCCGCCCGGATCAAGTCGGCCGCCTTCTCCGCAATCATGATGGTGGGCGCATTGGTGTTGCCCGATGGCACCGCCGGCATCACCGAAGCATCCACTACGCGCAAGCCCGCGACGCCACGCACGCGCAATTGCGGGTCCACGACGGACATGGCATCGGCACCCATGCGGCATGTGCCGGCCGGGTGATAGATGGTGTCAGCGCGTGCGCGGATCGCAGCTTCGAGACCAGCCTCGTCGTCCTCGCGCAAGTCCTGCGTGTACAGCTCGGGCCCAAGGTAGGGAGCAAACGCCGGTGCGTTAAGTATCTTGCGCATCGCAGCGAAGCCGCGCTTGAGTGTCGCCACATCATCAGCGTGCGACAGAAAGCGCGGATCAATCAGCGGTGCGTCGCGCATATCGCCAGAGGCAAGACGCACCTCGCCGGTGGATTTTGGATTGAGCACACAGGCATGC
>JANLTL010000032.1:0-7817 GCA_031362905.1 Burkholderiales bacterium
AAGATTCAACGAGTTTTCGTCATGTTGCATTTGCCCATTTTGTGTTCCACCGTCCTCGCGCTGGCCACCCTGCAGGCGATTGCTGCCGAGCCTGTCGCTCCCGTCAGTCCTGCCAGTCCTGCCAGTCCTGCATGTGTCGCGCCTGGTGCGCCATCGGCCCAGAGCGCGGAACTCACGCAGGCGAGTGCACGCCTCCTGGCAGGCCTGGCGCCGATGGGTGTGCATGGGCGCGAGATCAGCGCCACGCCGGCGTGGCTTGCGCATGCCAGGGAAATGGACGGCAACTGGAAACGCACCAGCGAGCGCCAATTGGCACTTTGGCGCACCTTTGCCGATCGCGAAATCGACAAGCTTGATGGTGCACGTGGCACGCTTTATTACCCATTCAGTGGCCCGGATTTTGTCTATGCACACACACTGTTTCCACACGCCCAGCGCTATCTTCTGGTGGGTCTTGAGCCACCCGGCGCTGCGCCGAACTGGGGCAGCATGAGTGAGGTGCAGGCTGGCGCGAGTCTCAATCAACTGCGTCAGTCGATGGCGTCCCTGTTGCGCCTGAGCTTTTTTCTCACCAACAACATGAAAAATGATCTCAAGCGCGGGCAGTTGCAAGGCGTGGCGCCGGTGCTGATGGCGATGGCTGCACGCAGCGGTTTTGAGGTGCAGGCGGTCGATGCCGTACATCTGGCAGATGACGGCGCATTGTGTCTGGGGGCCGTGACAGGCGCACGCACCAATGGTGTCCGGTTGCTGTTGCGTGCGGCCCAGACCGCAGCGCCGGGCGTTGGAACGCCAGGCGCTGCAGCTGCGCCGCGCGAGCTGGTGTACCTGCGCGTTGACCTCGAAGACAGGGCACTGATGAAGACGCCTGAGTACGCGCGCTATGTGCGCAGCCTTGGGCCGGGGCCGGTGTTCCTCAAGTCAGCGTCCTACCTGATGCACAAAAAATACTTCAGCCAGTCACGCCAACTGGTGTTGGCGCGCGCGCGATTCGTGTTGCAGGATGACTCGGGTATTCCCTACAGTGCTTACTCGCAGGGTGAATGGAACGGCAAATTCTTCGGTTCGTACGTGCATCCGATCGGTATGTTTAAAAGCTGGAATCAGCCCGCATTGCGCCAGGTTTACGCGCGCAATGCGCAACCGCTCGACACGGGTATCGGCTACAGCCACCGCCGCGGCACCAGCAATCTGCAACTGTTCGAGCGCCACCCGCCCAAGGTGGCAATGCAGTGAACCGGCGGCGCTTCGCGGCGGCGCTTGGCGGCACGGCGGCGGCTTGGCCATTGACGAGCGGCGTGGCGGCGGCCGCCACCCAGGCCGCCAGCACGCCGCCGGGGCAGCCTGCCGCGATGCCTGAGTCGAAACCGGCAATGCAGTCTGCGGCAAACTCCCAGGTGGAAAAAGTGCAAGAGCCGTTCCGTACCATCCGCGCGGTGATGCAGGTGGAGGGCAACGGGCCCGACATAGTGTGGCGCGATCCACGATTTGAACTGCAGCTTGTTTACACCCGTATCGATCGTGAGCCCCGGCCTTCACCAGGAGTGCGCCCAGCGGCGCCGCGGCTGACGCACTTTCGTTTTGGCGTCGAGCCGCAGCGCTGGTTCGCGCCCGCCAGTCTGGTCAAACTGCCCGTCGCGGCACTGGCATTGGAGCGTGTGAGTGAATTGGCCTCCCGCGGCGCAGGCGGGTTGACGCGCGACACGCTGTTTGCGTTGCGCAACCCGTTGCGCTGTGTGCAGGCCGCCGCCGCCGAGAGCGAATCGGTGGCTCGTGCAATCCGCCGCATGTTTGTGGTGAGCGAGAACGAACCCTTTAATCGCCTCTACGAACTACTCGGGCAGAACCGCATCCACCAGCGGTTTGCGGCCATGGGCCTGCCGCATAGCCGCGTCATCAACCGGATCGCGCCATGTTCTGCAGCCGACAATCGCGTGACCGGCGCGGTCGAATTCCTCGATGCCGGACAGCGGGTTCTGGCGCGCGTCGAAGGGGAAACCGCCCAGACGCACCGCTTCCCGCATGGCAAGGCACTCAAGGGGAGTGCCTGGGTCGAGGGCGGCAAGACCATTCCCGGTCCGCGCGATTTTTCCGAACGCAATTTCATGCCACTGGATGAAGCACACCGCATGCTGATCGCGCTGGTATCGCCCGAAGCGCTGCCTGCCGCGCAACGATTTTTACTTGATGCCGACGCGTTGGCGTTCTTGCGCCAGTGCATGGGCATGCTGCCGTCTGAATGCGTCGAGCCGGTTTACAACCCGCGCGATTATCCGGACAGCTACTCCAAATACCTGCTCGGCGGCTCGGGCCTCGTGCCGATGCCGGTTGGTGTGCGCTCGTTCAACAAGGTGGGGCGCTCGTTTGGCTATTTGTCTGATTGCGCTTACATCGTAGACAGCGCGCGCGGCGCGGAGTTTTTTCTCTCGGCGTCGGTCTACGTGAACGAAGACGACGTGCTCAACGTCGGCCGCTACGAGTACAAGGAGACCGGTTGGCCGTTTCTGGCGGCGCTGGGGCGTGCCGCGCTTGCGGTGGATGCCGCCCGCCCGCGGGCGCAGCCGTTTGTGGGCTTGGACGCGGACGACCGCTTCCAGATCTGACCGGGCACTTCGATGTGCCGCCTGCAGTGCGATCGTACGAGCTTATCGACGCAGGGTTGGGTCAGCGCTGGGGTGGCGCTCCCGATCTGATGGCGCGTCAGGCCGATGGCGACGCGCAGGGGCGCGGGCTTGCGCAGGGCGGGGGTCATGGGCATGCGGCGAGCTGGGATGGGGATCTCATTATTCGCGCCGCTGGGCCGGCCTGCCAGCCGGGAAGGCGCGAAAAAGGCGGTTTGTTTGTGCGCTGGCAATGCTGTTATGCTTTAAGGCTCAGCTCACGCACCGTGCCCGGGAATGCGCTCAGGCCTTGTACCAAGGTCGCGCCCCCGCCGCATCCTTGCACTTTCGACCTGATTTTTCAACTTTTCGGAGCACTCGATCATGGATCGTATCGACCCCAAACACCTCGGGCAGCAATACAAGGATGTACAACTCTTGATCGATGGCCAGTGGCGCGCCGGTTCGGGCGGGCGCACCATCGACGTGCTCAATCCGGCTACCGGTGAAAAAATCGGTACCGTTGCGCGCGCCGAGAAGACCGACCTCGACGCCGCGCTCGCCGCCGCCGACAAGGGCTTCAAGACCTGGCGCAAGGTCTCCGCTTACGACCGCTACAAGATCATGCGCAAGGCCGCCGATCTGATGCGCGAGCGCGCAGACAGCATCGCGCGGCTGATGACGATGGAGCAGGGCAAGCCTTTCCCCGAAGCAAAAATCGAAACCATGCTCGCGGGCGATCTGATCGACTGGTTTGCCGAAGAAGGCCGCCGCGCGTATGGCCGCATCGTGCCGGCGCGTGCCGACAACATTCAGCAACTGGTATTCAAGGAGCCGGTCGGTCCGGTCGCGGCCTTCACGCCGTGGAACTTCCCGATCAACCAGGTGGTGCGCAAGCTCTCGGCAGCACTCGCCACCGGCTGCTCGATCATCGTCAAGGCGCCCGAAGAAACGCCGGCTGCACCGGCTGCCTTGCTGCAGGCCTTTGTCGACGCCGGCGTGCCGGCCGGTGTGATCAATCTGGTCTACGGCGTGCCGTCGGAAATATCGGAGTATCTGATTCCGCATCCGGTCATCCGCAAGATCACGTTCACCGGTTCGACCGTGGTGGGCAAACAGCTTGCGGCCCTCGCCGGCCTGCACATGAAGCGTGCCACCATGGAATTGGGCGGCCACGCGGTAGCCATCGTGTTTGATGATGCGGATATTGACCGCGCTGCAATGCTGCTCGCAGGCGCAAAGTTCCGCAACGCCGGCCAGGTGTGCATTTCGCCGACGCGCTTCTTGGTGCAGGAAAAAGCCTACGACCGCTTCGTCGAAAAATTCACCGCGGCGGCCAAGGCGCTCAAAGTCGGCAATGGTCTGGAAGAAGGTGTGACCATGGGCCCGCTCGCCAACGCGCGCCGCGTGGCGGCGATGGAACGCATCGTTGCCGACGCGACGGCCAATGGCGCCACGCTTGCCACCGGCGGCAAGCGCATTGGCGACAAAGGCAACTTCTTCGAACCGACCGTGATAACGGGCTTCACCACCGAAGCGCGCATCCTGCACGAAGAGCCGTTTGGCCCGGTTACGCCGATCGCCCGTTTCGCCACCTTTGACGACGCGGTCAAGGAAGGCAACCGCCTCAGCTATGGCCTTGCCGCCTATGCCTATACCTCGTCGCTCAAGACCGCCACCGCGATTGGCGCTGCGCTCGAGAGCGGCATGGTGTCGATCAACCACCACGGTTTGGGCATGCCCGAGATACCGTTTGGCGGCATCAAGGATTCGGGCTACGGCTCGGAAGGCGGCTCCGAAGCGATTGAGTCGTATCTGAACGTCAAGGTGGTGTCGCAGATGTCGGTGTAAACCGCGCGTTGCGCGACAGTCTTGCTTCAGTCGCGTCATTAGTTGCTTCAAGTGAAACAAGGCCACCTTCGCGGTGGCCTTGTCTTGCAAGTGCCGCGAGAACGTTTTGACCAGCTTTACGCGCATCGCGCGTGCAGGCAACATCAAGGTGGAATAAGCCACCACAACGTCAAGGTGGCGTGTCCATCGTTACATCAAGGGGAGCAGCATGAAAGCAAGCACCAACGGCATCGAACTTAACTACACTGTCGAAGGCAGTGGCAGTGAATGGATCACGCTGTCGCACTCGCTTGCCTGCGACATCGGCATGTGGGACGAGCAAATGGAATTGCTCAAACCCAAATTCAAAGTCCTGCGCTTCGATACGCGCGGCCACGGCGGCTCTGGCGCACCCAGCGGTGCCTACACGCTCGAACAAATGGCCGACGACGTGCATGGCCTGTTTGCCGCACTCGGCATCAAGCAGACCCACTGGGTCGGCCTCTCGATGGGCGGCATGATCGGCCAGACCTACGCGCTCAAATATCCAGGCGTATTCAAGAGCATGGTGCTCGCCGACACCACCAGCCGCCGCCCGCCCAATGCCGAGCAAATGTGGGGCGACCGCGTCAAGGCAGTGCAGGCCAACGGCATGCAGGCAGTGCTGCAAACAACCCTCGAGCGCTGGTTCACCGAGCCTTATCGCACCAAGCGGCCCGACACCATGGCGCGCATCACCAAGTCGATTCTCGGCACGCCGGTCGATGGCTTCTGCGGCTCTTGCCAGGCGATTTCAAAAATCGATCTGCTGGACCGGCTCAAGGAAATCAACTGCCCAACGATGGTGACAGTGGGCGACCAGGATCACGGTACCCCGCCCGAGATGGCGAAGATCATTCACGAAAACCTGCCGGGATCGGAACTCTTCATCATTCCCGACGCAGCGCACGTGGCGAACATCGAGCAGCCTGAGGTGTTCAACAAGATGCTGTCGGGGTTTTTGGCGAAGGTGGCCGGGAAGTAGTCCGGCAAGTTGATTCAAAGCGGATGAGTGCGATGCTCTGAAACCCGCTCCCAGAGCCATTGCTCAGGCATAGGGTGCCGTAGAGTGGCTCTGGGAGCGGAGTTCAGGGACATCACCTCGCCGCATTTGTGACGAATGCTATGCCTGCGTTGTGCCGAACTCAAAGCCCTGCGTCTTGAGCGGCCTGCGCGCCAGCGGGATCGCCGCCATCGTCCGCTGCGCGCGGCTTTGGCAAATAGGGTGCAAGCGGAGTCGGCAACCCGCGCAAAAACGCCGCATCAGCAAACGAATACATGGGCAGCAACCCTGTGATGACGCCTTGCATGGCGTTCGCCTGCAAACGATCACGCCGCGCCTTGCCGGGGTCGCGCCCCTTGCGCGCTGCGACCCAGCGTTTGTGCAGTACGAAATAGCGCGGATCGACCACACGCATGCGGCACGGGTAGCCATCGGCGAGAAACACCGTTTGGGTAAGTGTTGGCGCATCGTTAAGCAGGCGCTGGCCCTCAAGTCCGATCGGTCGCACGTTGTCTTTCGAGGCGGCCTTGCGCCCGTCATCGGGCTCTGGCATCAGAAAATCGACCGCATAGCCTGCCGCATTCCGCACGCTGAAACTGCGGTTGATCTCCATGCTTACCGTGAAAGTTTTGTCGGCCTTGCGCAGAATCGATGAAAACCCCTTCAATTGAGCATCGTCGAGATCACCCGCAAAGGCAATGCCGGCGCGCCCGTCCCACAGCAGATCCAGATCACGCGTGGCGGTGATATCGGGATCAAACAACACTGACGCCAGCGTTTCGTACGCGTACAAACTGTTGGTGCCCACCACCTTAAGACGTTCGCCCACACCGGCTTTAGCCAATAGGTTGATCACCTTGCCTGCCATCTGCGGCAGGCGATTGAGGCGCTCCACCTTGATGTACTTTGCGTAGCGCGTCAGTTCCGGCAGCAATTGCGCGCGCCGTTCCGCAGCGGCAGCTTTGTCCGCTTGAAACGAGCTGTAGCGCCCCTCCGCTTGCGGCGATCGGGCACCCT
Organism: Burkholderiales bacterium; assembly: GCA_031362905.1. Taxonomy (GTDB): domain Bacteria; phylum Pseudomonadota; class Gammaproteobacteria; order Burkholderiales; family JAEUOS01; genus CANJDH01. Next base: position 6,490 of record JANLTL010000032.1, read on the forward strand.
GCGATTTGCCTAGACCGGCGCGGCCAAAGCCGTGGAACAGGTAGTCGCGGCCGGCGCTGGTCTTCCAGGTCATCCAGCCCATCGCATCGTGCGTCTGCGTGGCTGCAAAAAACGCTTCGGCGATCTGGGCGGCGTCCTGAAAGGTTTTCACCTGCGCAGGAGATGCTTCGGCCCAGGGGGCAGTGACTTGCCCGGGGGTTGTTGACCGGGATCTGGTAACCATGAGCAAATTTCATTCAAATTTAAATATTTTTCATTTTGAATGAAAAAACACAATAAATCAACTGTCGGTGATGCTGACTTTGCCAAACAAACAAGACGTACAAGGTGCCAGGTGGTGCGAAAGGCGCGAAGGCCGCACACCCGGACGGCAGGCCACGCCGCCAGCGCGGGCCCGCGCCGCAACGGGATTTCCTTACGGATTTGCTCGCGCCAGAGCCACCCGCCAAGCGCCGGCGGCGGTGACGGCGGGTGGGAGTGCTTTGGTGTTTCTGTTTCGTACCATTGATCCGGGTGACTACACGTGGCGCGGATCCAGTGTGTTGTTGAGTGAGCGCGATCATGCGTCAATCAATCAAAGCTAGAATGACAGTATGAAATCTCAGGTCAGCTACACGCGCGCGCAGACGCCTGTTCGGGCGCAGCTTGCGGCATGGTTGATGAATTGCCAGGCTGGTCAGGGGGCGCTCGCATGACGCCGTTGACCGACGCTGAACTTCTCGCCATGCTCGACGACCTGGAGTCGGATCGCGTCGAGCGCAAGCGCAACTGGTCCGGCTCTGTGCCCGATAAAGCGCGTGAAGCCGTTTGTGCGTTTGCCAACGATTTGCCCGGTCACGGCAAGCCGGGAGTGGTGTTCATCGGCGTGGACGACGATGGTAGCGCGGCGGGCCTGACGGTGGATGACCAGCTTCTGCTGACCCTGGCCGATATCAAGAGCGATGGCCGCATCGTGCCGCAACCGAGCATGACGGTGGAGCGGCGCAGGCTCAAGGGAGTGGAACTCGCCGTGATGTGTGTGTGGCCGGCCGACGCACCGCCGGTGCGCTGCAACGGCCGCATCTGGATTCGCACCGGCCCCCGGCGTGATCTGGCCAGCGCGCAGGATGAACGCATCCTCAATGAGCGGCGCCGCCATCGCGACCAGCCATTCGACATCCAGCCGCTGCGCCGCGCCACGCTCGCTGACCTCAAGCGCACCTTGTTTGAAGAGGAGTATTTGCCCGGCGCGTTTGCTGCGGACGTGCTGGCCGCCAACGAGCGCAGCTATGAGGAACGGCTTGCCGCCTGCCGCATGATCCTGGCGGCGGATGAGCCGGTGCCGACAG
>JANLTL010000097.1:0-1628 GCA_031362905.1 Burkholderiales bacterium
CCGCGGCCACCAATGGATCGTTCGGCGTTGATTTGTACGAACTGGATGTGCGGTATCGATGGGGAAGCGGGCATATTTTTGCGATAGCCGGTGCAACGCACTATGACGACGACCAATCGGGCGACAACAAGCATGACGGCACTTATTTCAGCGTGGAGGCAATACAGAACATTACCGAGCGCTGGTTCCTCGCCAGCCGGTACAGCCTGCCGGTCAAGCTCGACTGCTCGGCCGCCCCCTTCGTGGCCCATCATGCCCCCGACCCCGAGCGCCTCGAGCGCTTCGAGGTCGCGGGCTGCATCGGCGGTCTGTCGCTCCTCGGCATCGATGAGCAGGGTCGAACCATCGGGGAGTTGGGCGAAGGCCGCGTTGCCACGCCCGGTGACGATCTGGTGGATGTCGAGAGAGCCGGGCCGCCACGGAGACAACTCCGCGCCCACGGTGTCGCGAGGGTCGACGGCTTCGATCGCCCAGGCGCGGGTCGAGACGAGGGCCCCATGGGCGACGGCGATGCCTGTGATCATAGGGATCGAGAGGATGGCGCCACGCCGCATCTCGCTCCAGTAGAGCCGAGGCAGGAAGCAGCGGAAGACGCCGATCAGGGTTTGCATGGCGGAGAGAATGCTCCTGTTCGTCAACGCATCAGGGTTCGGTTTTCGGCGGTTCGTCGAGCTGCTTCAGCATCGCCTTCCACTCGGGCTGCTCGCGGAGCCATTCGTAGGTCGGCGCGTATCTCGCGTGGATGACAAACACCGGCTCGCGCTCGTCGCACGCACGCTGGGCGAGCGACAGGGCCTCGTCTCGATCACCCGCCGCAAACGCGGCTTCGGCGAGGTGAGTGAATGGGATGTACTCGGAAAGGGCGCGTTCCTTCAGGCGTTGACTTATCGCCCGCGCCTCAGGCAGCCGGCCGGCCCTGGAAAGCAACTGGGCCAGTTGCCCGTTGGCGTAGGCCGAGTCGCCGCTCATGCGGACCGAGTCCTCCATGGCGGCCACCGATTCCCCGTGCCTTCCGGTCGCGAAGAGGGAATGGGCGAGCGTGGTCTGTGCGACAAATGAGTCGGGGTCGGTTTCGAGCGCCATCCGCGCGAGGGTCAACGCCTCGTCGATGCGGCCTGCGGTCCAGCGGCCAATGCCGAGCATCGCCTGCGGGTAGGCTGAAAGCGGGTCCGACTCTAGAGCGCGGCGGAACTCCGCCATACCCTCATCGAAGCGACCGCGCACCGGAAGATAGAAGTATCCGTACCAGCAGCGCGCCTGTGTGTTGTGCGGACTGAGTTCCAACGCAGTCTCGAACTCTCGCCCCGCGTGATCGGGATCCATCTTGTAGAACAGCCACGCCAGAGCGAGCGAGGCGTGCGCCTCCGAAGAACGCGCATCCAGCTCGACCGCGCGATGCGCGGCGGTGAGGGCCCGAGGCCCGGCTTCGGTCGGCCTCACCAGGCCGTAAAAACCCATCAGGGAATGGACATCGGCGATGCCGGCCCAGGCGAGGGCATAGCCCGGATCTATCTCCACCACCTTCTGGAACTGCTCCAGGGCCTGGACCATGTAACGGCCTCGCTTGAGGAGGAGCGCCCGGCCTTTGAGATAGATCTCGTAGGCCTCGATGTTGTTGGTGGCCTTCG
>JANLTL010000408.1:0-19611 GCA_031362905.1 Burkholderiales bacterium
CAGCCGCGTCTCCAAAAAAAACGCCGGTGCAAAATCGCCCGGCGTTTTTTCTGGAGACAATGCGCACGTCCATTCCGGCATCCTGCAGAGCGGTAGAGGGATAACTCCCCTCGAACACACCTTGCGGTCCGGATGAGTGATGCGCATTAATGATCGGTCTCGTGTGATCCTGCATTCAGTCTTGGTTCTGTTCTCGGTGTTGTAAAACCTGACGGCCCATGCCACCGTTGCAGTACCTACTACGCCTTCGCGTAGCGCGCTCCGATGGTTCCCGCTGTTGCTTTCTGTTGTGTCCTATTCCCAGTTCAACGCGCCGCCGGTCTGATACTCGATGACGCGGGTCTCAAAAAAATTACGTTCCTTTTTGAGATCAATCATCTCGCTCATCCATGGAAACGGATTCTCCTCGTTTGCAAACAGCGGGTCAATACCTATTTGCTGACAACGGCGGTTGGCGATGTAACGCAGGTAGCCTTTGAACATTGGCGCGTTCAGACCAAGCACGCCGCGCGGCATGGTGTCTTCCGCATATTTGTATTCGAGATCGACCGCCTGACGGAACAAGCCGCGAATTTCGTCACGAAATTCCGGCGTCCACAAATGGGGATTTTCCATTTTGATGGTGTTCACCAAATCGATGCCGAAGTTGCAATGCATCGACTCATCACGCAGGATGTACTGATATTGCTCGGCAGCCCCGGTCATTTTGTTCTGGCGGCCAAGCGCAAGAATCTGTGCGAAACCAACGTAGAAAAACAGCCCTTCCATCAGGCACGAGAACACGATCAGGCTTTTAAGGAGTTTCTGGTCGTTTTCCATCGTACCGGTCTTGAAGTGCGGATCGGTCAGGGTATCGATGAAGGGAATCAGAAATTCATCCTTGTCGCGAATAGACGACACTTCATGGTATGCGTTGAAGATTTCCGCCTCATCGAGTCCCAGGCTTTCGACGATGTACTGGTACGCGTGGGTGTGAATCGCCTCTTCGAATGCCTGACGCAGCAGATATTGGCGGCACTCGGGCGCGGTAATGTGGCGGTAGGTTCCCAGCACAATGTTGTTGGCAGCAAGGCTGTCTGCGGTCACGAAAAAACCCAAGTTGCGCTTGATCACGCGGCGCTCGTCGTCGGTCAACCCTTTGGGGTCTTTCCACAGAGCAATGTCGCGATTCATATTGATCTCTTGCGGCATCCAGTGGTTGGCGCATGAGTCCAAATATTTTTGCCATGCCCATTTGTACTTGAACGGCACAAGCTGATTGACATCGGTCGCGCCGTTGATAATGCGCTTGTCGGCAGCGTTGACCCGGCGCGCAGCATCGCCCACGGGTTCCCGATTGGACCCGCTTTCGTTCATGCGCAGCGCTGCCTGCGGCAAGCGCAACCCATCAACTGGCATGCCGGCCAAGGCCGAAACCGGCAACGTAGGTGAAAAACTCTGCAGCCCGAGCATTGGCGGCATCATTCCTGGCATCACGCCGCGGCCTGGCGGCATGACGGCCTCGTCTTCAAAATTGAGCATGGGTTCTCCTGTCGATTAACTTTGATTTCATATTTTGGGTGTCATCGGATCGATCTACCGCCTGTTGCGTCTGGCTGGCGACTTTGACGTCAGGTTATAGGTGCCGCCTCAATACACTTCGCGTACGCTCTACGAACATCCCGACTGCATGTCGAGACGTCACTGCACTACCAAGCATCCAGGCCACACGCCACCTGAACGTGTTGCTCACCGCCACTACGACTGCAAACCGGCCTGCCCTTTCCCCTGCTGATGGCTGCGTTACTGGCAGGCCTCGCACTCTTCAAACCCGGGATCACCCGGCCGCAGCACGCAGGCCTGTCCCACCAATTCGCCTGCCGTGGGTTGCCCCACGGCCGCAATCTGCCCAACAGCCGGTGTCGCCGCATGCGCGCCATGACCGGATGCGCTGCCATCACTGCCCACGGCGTTCAACTGCCCGCCCTTGACGGTCGACTTTTCGGCATTGGTCGCGCCAAGCGTACGCAGGTAGTAAGTGGTTTTCAATCCACGCAACCAGGCCAGCTTGTAGGTGTCATCCAGACGTTTGCCCGACGCACCTGCCATGTAGATGTTGAGCGACTGTGCCTGATCGATCCACTTCTGACGTCGCGAGGCTGCTTCGACGATCCATTTCGGCTCTACCTCAAATGCGGTGGCGTAGAGGCTGCGCAGTTCCGGTGGCACGCGGTCGATCTTGGCCAGTGATCCATCAAAATACTTGAGATCGGCAATCATGACCGAATCCCACAAGCCAATGCGTTTGAGATCCTTGACCAGGTACTCATTGACGATCGTAAACTCACCCGACAAATTGGATTTGACGTAGAGGTTCTGATAGGTCGGCTCAATGCAGGCCGAGACCCCGATGATGTTCGAGATGGTCGCGGTCGGCGCAATGGCGACACAATTGGAGTTGCGCATGCCGTGCTGGCGAATGCGCGCGCGCAGTGCATCCCAGTCCATCGAGGTCGACTCATCGACATCGACATAACCACCCCGTTCTTCGCGCAACAGTCGAATGGTGTCCTGGGGCAGGATGTCACGCTCCCATAGAGAACCCTTGTAGCTCGAATATCGGCCACGTTCTTCGGCCAACTCGGTGGAGGCCTGATAGGCGTAGTAGCACACCGCCTCCATCGAGCGGTCGGCGAACTCCACGGCTTCCTGCGAAGCGTAAGGTAGACGCAGTTCGTGCAGGCAGTCCTGGAACGACATGATTCCCATTCCGACCGGACGGTGCTTGGCATTCGAGTTGCGCGCCTTGTTGACTGCGTAGTAGTTGATGTCGATCACGTTATCGAGCATGCGCATGGCGATGCTGATCGTGCGCTTCAACTTCGGCATATCGAGCTTGCCGTCCTTAAGGTGCGCACGCAGGTTCACCGAACCCAGGTTGCACACGGCAATCTCTTCGCTGTTGGTGTTGAGTGTGATCTCGGTGCACAGGTTGGAAGAGTGCACCACGCCAACATGCTGCTGCGGTGAGCGAATGTTGCAGGCATCCTTCCAGGTCAACCAGGGATGGCCGGTTTCGAACAGCATCGAGAGCATCTTGCGCCAGATCGACAGGGCCGGCACTTTCTTGAACAGCTTGTGCGCGCCGCTGGCGACGCGCGCTTCATAGCCGATATAAGCTTTCTCGAAGGACTTGCCGAACTTGTCGTGCAAATCGGGCACATCGGATGGGGAAAACAGCGTCCACTCCCCGTTTTCCATCACGCGCTTCATGAAGAGATCGGGAATCCAGTTCGCCGTGTTCATGTCGTGGGTGCGACGGCGGTCGTCGCCGGTGTTTTTGCGCAATTCGAGAAATTCTTCAATATCGAGATGCCAGGTCTCGAGATAGGCGCACACCGCACCTTTGCGCTTGCCGCCCTGGTTGACCGCCACAGCAGTGTCGTTGACCACTTTCAGAAACGGCACCACGCCCTGACTTTTGCCGTTGGTGCCTTTGATGTGGCTGCCGAGGGCGCGCACCGGCGTCCAGTCGTTGCCCAGACCTCCGGCATACTTCGAGAGCAGGGCATTTTCCTTGATTGCTTCGTAAATTCCATCGAGGTCATCCGCCACCGTGGTGAGATAGCAGGACGAGAGCTGAGAGCGCAGCGTGCCGGAATTGAACAGGGTCGGCGTTGACGACATGAAGTCAAAGCTCGACAGGATCTCGTAGAACTCGATGGCGCGCGCTTCGCGCTCGACTTCGTTTAACGCCAATCCCATTGCCACGCGCATGAAAAACGCCTGAGGCAACTCGATGCGCTTCTCGCTGATGTGCAGGAAGTAGCGGTCGTACAGGGTCTGCAGACCCAGATACTCAAACTGGTGGTCGCGGTGCGCAACGAGTGCACGGCCTAACTTCTTCAAATCATAGTGCCCGAGGCGCTCGTCAAGCAATTCGGCGTCGATGCCGCGCTGGATGAATGCGGGGAAATAGTCAGCATACGCATGTTCCATTTCCGCTTGCAGCACCTCTCGGCCCAACACTTCGAGGCGAATGTCGTGCAGCAACAGGCGTGCTGTGGCATAGCCGTAAGCCGGATCGGCTTCGATCAGGGTACGCGCCGACAGCACCAGCGACTTGCGCACTTCGGCGGCGGGCACACCGTCGTAGAGGTTCTTGAGCGCCGACTCCAGAATCAGGCTGCCATTGGTTTCCGGCAAACCTTCACAGGCGGAGTCGAGAAGCGCTTGCAGCCGCGCAGCATCGAGCGGAATGCGGCGGCCGTCGTCGCCGGTCATCATCATGCCCGGCTCAACTGCGGCTGCTGGAGTGCGTTCCTTCGCTTTGGCGCGCTCACCGGCGCGACGCTCACGATACAACACGTATGAACGTGCGACCTCGTGTTCGCCCGAACGCATCAGCGAAAGCTCAACCTGGTCCTGCACATCTTCAATATGAAAAGTGCCGCCGGCGGGCTGACGCCGCATCAGGGCATTGACCACATTGTCGGTCAGGGCCGCGACCACCTCGCGAATGCGCGCCGAGGCTGCGCCGTGGCCTCCGCTGACGGCGAGGAACGCCTTGGTCATGGCAATGGTGACCTTGGACGGCTCGAACGGCACTACGGCGCCGTTGCGGCGAATCACCTTGTATTGAGCGTACTGGGCGGCGCTGGCCATTGCCGGCGTGGCGGAATCGCCCTGCCCACGGCCCATCGGCGCGGTACCCGGCGTCACGGAAGAGATAATCGATTGCATGGACCTGTGGTCTCCTGTTGTTTGAATGAGCCGGTGACGCAACGGACCTCGGGAAATGCCAACTGAGAGTCCGCGCCCGACCAAATTTGCCGCAGCGAAACGCACTCTGATGCCATCTCCAGCCGGCCAAGACCGGCTTCCCAACCCGTGGCGCATGATCGCCCGATACCGCCACCGAACCACAATATGTAGTGTCGAGCGTCATACTCAGAACAAAGTCTAGTATAGGAATTCCCGGCTGGCAAGCGCTTTTGCACAACGAAGCCGGTTGACTTTCAGGCCAAACTGCGAAACCCTTGTGGCAAGCCGCTCTCCCGCATGAATCGCGCCCAGTCAAAGGCGGCGCCCGGATCGGTTTTGCGGCCAGGTGCCACCTCGCTGTGGCCTGCTACCCCGTGCAGGCCCGGATGGCGCAGGCGCAAGGTGCGCACCAAGCTGGCGAGGCGCCGGTATTGCACTGCGGTATAGGGTACGGCGTCCGCCCCCTCGAGTTCGATCCCGACCGAAAAATCGTTGCAGTGCGCGCGCCCACGCCAGGACGAGGCGCCCGCATGCCAGGCGCGCCGCGCTGTACTCACGAACTGGGTCAGCTCACCAGTGCGCGCAATCAGGAAGTGGGCAGAAACGCACAGGCCTGCGATCTGCGCAAAAAATGAATGACCGGCTGGATCGAGCCGGTTGGTGAACAGTCTGGCCACGTGGGCGCCGCCGAACTGCCCCGGCGGCAGGCTGATGTTGTGGATGACGATCAATTCGATCGACGTGCCAGTCGGCCGCGAGTCGGCATTCGGGGACGGCAGGCGGCGCGCGCGCGCATGCCACCCGGCGTTCGAAATGGCTGACGCGCGCTGCGGCGCCAGTGCCGCTTGGCGTCCTGCCTTTTCTGATTGCGCTGCCCCGGGGGGGGCCATCAGCTGTCGCGCCGACTTACGCGGAGGCACTTGGGTCACCGAGGGCAGAGCCCGTCATTCAATGCCGAGACGCTGCAGGCGATAGCGCAGCGAACGGAAGGTCACGCCGAGCAGGCGCGCTGCAGCGGTGCGGTTGTGCTCCGTCTGCGCGAGGGCCTCACGAATCGCCACTCGTTCCATCTCATCCAGATAATCCTGCAATGCCATGCCTTTCGAGATTGCCCCGCCCGCGGCGCCCTCAGCCTCAGCAGCGCTGGCACCTGGCATATCGAGCTGGGGTTTGAGGCGCAGCTCGTCTGCCTGAATCCTGTCGCCACTGCAAAGCGCGACTGCACGCTCCAGAATGTTCTCGAGTTCGCGCACATTGCCGGGATAGTCATAAGACATCAGCTGTGCCATGGCCGCACTGGACAAGACCGGCGCGCTGCGGCCCGCGCCGGCTGCCAGCCGCTCCAGAATATGCCGGGCCAGCAGCGGCACATCGTCCGGGCTGTCACGCAGCGCCGGCATGTGTACGTCAATCACATTGAGGCGGTAAAGAAGATCCTGGCGGAACAGACCCTCGGCGGCGCGCGCCGCCAAGCCGTGATGGCTCGCACTGACAATCCGCACCTCAACATCCTCTTCGACCGTATTGCCGACCTTGCGCACTTTGCGCTCCTGCAGAACACGCAACAGTTTGACCTGCATCGACAGCGGCAACTCCGCGACTTCGTCCAGAAACAGGGTACCGCCATGGGCGGCCTGAAAAAAACCGTCGCGATCGGTATCGGCCCCGGTAAACGACCCTTTGCGGTAGCCAAAAAATTCGCTCTCCATCAGGGTTTCGGGAATCGCCCCGCAATTGACCGGTACAAACGCGCCAGTGCGGCCGCTCAGGGCATGCAGATGGCGCGCCGCCAGTTCCTTGCCGGTACCCGATTCGCCGCTGATCAGCACGGGAGCAGCGCCGCGCGCAACCCGCGCGATGCGCTCGCGCACCTCTGCCAGCGCTTCCGATTGCCCGAGCAATGCCCGTCCGCTACTGCCCGATTCCGTGCCCGCGGTAGTGGGCACGCGTAGCGCAGACTTCACCAGGGTACGCAGTTGCTCCAATCCCACCGGCTTGGCAAGATAATCGAAGGCACCCGCCTTGAGCGCCGCGATCGCGTTGCCGGTATTGCCAAAAGCAGTAATTACGGCAACCGGAAGGTCCAGGTGCAGCGCCTGAATGTGGTGTACCAGATCAAGGCCATCTGCGTCGCCTCCGTTCATGCGCATGTCGGTCAGGCACAGGTCATAGCGCTGCTGCGTCAGCAGGTGCTTGGCTGCGCTCACCCCGTCCGCCAAGTCCACTCCAAGGCCCATGCGGATCAGCGTGAGCTCAAGCAATTCACGCAAGTCGGCTTCGTCATCGACCACCAGGACGCGCGGTGGAACTTTGGCAGGACGGATTGGGGCGCTCATGCAGGACTCATGGGGATTGGCGAGATAGGTGGGGGCGCAAGGCCGCGCCTGAACGCGGCTCCACCGTCGGCTGCTCGCGCACCGGTGCGGCAAACACCAGAAGAAAGTCTGCTCCTGACTGTCCCGTCGTTTCAGCAACGTGCGGATCACGTGCGTCCGCCACGATGGATTCAAGCACGGCGCCGTTGGCCGCGGCCAGTTCGCGCGCAATGTAGAGGCCGAGCCCGGTGCCACGGGCCGCAGTGGTGAAGAATGGCTCAAACAACTTCGCAGCATCCTCAGCGGCGATGCCCGGCCCATCATCGGTCACGTGCAGGGACAAGCCGGCTGCCGCGTTACGCGTAACAACGATCTGCACGCTCGCCGACTGCTGGCGCGAATGGCGCCAAGCATTGGTCACCAGGTTCCACAGGATTTGATTCAGATGCTGTCGGTCGAACGCGATTTGCGCATCGGCAGGAATATGCAGGCGAAATGCCGCGGCTGGCAACTGCTCGCTGGCCACGATCTGGTCGACAAAGCTTTGCAAAAACGTTCCGAGGTCGATGCTTTCTACCCTCGTGCGGTCGCGCCGGTTGAGCTCGAGCACCTCGCCGACAATGCGATCCAGACGCGCCGCATTCTCGGTGATGATGCGGGTCAGGCGCGCGCCGCCCTGACCAGTCTCCTCGCGCAATAGCTCCGCTGCATGACTGATGGCCGACAGCGGATTGCGGATTTCATGTGCAATGTTCGCAGTCAGTCGTCCGAGTGCCGCAAGCTTTGCCTGTTGGGCGTGCTCACGCAACTTGTTGGTGTCTTCCAGAAAAATCAGCAAGTCGCCCTGCTCTTCCCCCACGGCATCGTGCATGCGAATCTGCACCTCGCGCCCCGCCATGCGCAGAGAAGGACTGGCGGGCCCGCTGACGCTGCGCCATCGCGCGGTGGCATCGGCCAGACCGGGCGCCAACTCGTGCAACAAACGCCCGGTGACGCCTGACTGGCCAAGCAGACGCTCAGCCTCGGGATTGGACAGACTCACCCGCCCGTCCGCCGTGACCACCAGTACCCCGCTCGGCATGTCCCGAATCACCAGTCGGTTGATTTCGAGCTGATTGCGCAAATCAGAAGAGCGTTTGCGTACCAGTTCTTCGTTGAGGACAAGCCGGCGCGCCAGCCGGTTAGTCACCAGCGACACCGCAAAGCAACCGGCGGCCATCAGCCCGGACGGAAAGTAGTCGGTAAGGCCGGTGTCAAACTGCAGAACCCACCAGGTGTTCTCCACCAGCAGCGCGAACGTCGCCAGTGACGCAAAGAACAGCGACATGCGCCCACGCGAGACCGACGCCGCCGCCGCCAAGGGCATCAACAACAAGATACCCAGTCCCGAACGGATACCGCCGCTGGCGTGCAGAAGCAAGGCCACCACGACGATGTCAGTCACCGCTTGCACTGCCAGGTGGGCGGCGAACACGGTACGCAATCGCTGTAATCCCCAGCCAAACGCGAGAGACAGGCAGAAATAGGTAATCACGGTTTGATAGAACAGTACCGGATTGGACGCGCCAAACACGCGGCCATCGCGATAGACCAGAATCGCCGCCAGCAAAACACCGGCCAGCACCATGCGCGACAGGTTGAATAGCCCTAGTGATTTCCAGAAAGCCGCGGGCACGTCGTCCACCGCAGTGGTGGCACGGCGGTCTGCACGCCATCCCACGGCAGCGCGGGTGGCGGTAAGCAAGGCTTCAGGAGGGTTCATCGCACCACGTCCTTGGCCAACGCACGATGCTCGGCACCACAGTACTGACGCCCTGAAGCCCCCTGAACGGCCTCGCGCTGCGGCACATTGACGCTGCAGCGCACGCACGCGACCATGTTTTCGCCCTGCAGGGTATCCGCCCCGCCACCACCCTTCGACCGCGCATCGGGCGCGCCGTTGGCAGATCCCGCAGCATTGGAACCGCTGTCGGACGACTCGCCGGCCTGACCGCGCGCAGCGCCGCTCCCTGGGCTGGTGCCATGCCGGGTACGCTGCGCCAACGCCTTGTGGCGCAGCCAGAACACCGCAGCCACGACCAGCAAGATAATGAGGATGACTTTGCCCATTACACTCGCCCCAGGACCACTTCGAGCACAAAACGGCTGCCCACATAGGCCAGTAGCAGGACGGCAAATCCGACGAACGTGCCTTTGAGCGCCGTTCGCCCGCGCCAGCCGTAAAACGCGCGCCCAAGCAGCAGCACGCCAAAAATCAGCCACGCCAAAATGCCGAACACGGTCTTGTGATCAAAGCGCAGGGCGCGTCCGAAAATTTCCTCCGAGAACGCGATGCCGCTTGCTAGTGTGAGCGTGAGCAGCACAAACCCGGCAGCCAGCATCCGGAACAGCAGGCGTTCCATGGTCAACAGTGGCGGCATGCGCATTGGTGCTGCGGACCCGACCGACCTTCCGGGCATCGGTGTTCCTCCCGGGCCAGCCTGTTCACGAACGTCGTCGCGCCTCCGGTGCAGCTGCCGCTCGACTACCATCATCAAGACGGCGTGCGCAGCGGCAATCGCAAAAAACGCGTAGGCAAGCATGGCGATGAGTACATGCGCCACAAAAGCCGGGGCCTGCGCCTGGACCGTCAGCGCAGCGCCACCAAACAGCGCCGGCAATGCGGCGGAGACGGCGGCCGGTGGCAGCACCAGCGCCGGCATACCTTCAAGGTGATGGATCAGACTCTCGATACCGTAGAACACGAGCGCGAGCAGCGCCATCATCGACAGCGCATGGGCAAAACCAAAACGAAACTGCCCGCCCCCAAGCACAGCATCGGCGAGAAGCACTGCATGGAGTGCGACAGCCACCGTGAGCAGCCCGCGCTCCCACCACTGAAAACCCAAACCAATGCCGGAAAGCCGTTGGTGGAAGCCATTCTCCAGGTCATGACTGCTTTTCCAGCGGGTGCGCCAGAAGTGCCAAGCGAGGCCCGCGTACAGCGCCACCACGAGGCCGTGGAGTAAAATCGAAACCATTCAACGATTGTAGTGCAAGCATGTTAGACAACTTGTCCGGCCGCCTCTCCAGGGTGGTCAAAACCTTGCGCGGCGAAGCGCGTCTCACCGAGGCCAATACGGCCGAAATGTTACGCGAAGTGCGCATGGCGCTGCTTGAAGCCGACGTTGCCCTGCCGGTGGTGCGCGACTTTGTCGCGAGCATCAAGGCCCAGGCCGAAGGGCAGGAAGTGTTGGGTTCGCTCACTCCCGGCCAGGCGCTGGTCGGCGCGGTGCACCGCCAACTGGCCACGATCATGGGCGGTGAGGCCGCCGGCCTCAATTTCGCCACGACACCGCCCGCCATCATTTTGCTGGCCGGCCTGCAAGGCGCCGGCAAAACCACCACCGCCGGCAAGCTCGCACGCTGGCTCAAGGAACAGAAGAAAAAGGTGCTGGTGGTGTCGGTTGACGTCTACCGTCCCGCCGCCATCCAGCAGCTTGAAACCGTCGCGGCGCAGGCCGGTGCGGATTTTTTCCCATCTGCGACCGGTGAACTGCCAGTAGACATTGGCCGCAATGCGGTGCAGTGGGCAAAGAACCATTTTCACGACGTTCTGATCGTCGATACCGCCGGCCGCTTGGGTGTGGACGAGCCGATGATGCAGGAGATCCGCGCCCTGCATGCTGCACTCGATCCGGCAGAAACGCTGTTTGTAGTCGATGCCATGCTCGGGCAAGACGCCGTCAATACAGCCAAGGCATTTCACGATGCCCTGCCCTTGACGGGCATCATCCTCACCAAGCTCGATGGCGATGCGCGCGGCGGCGCGGCGCTGTCCGTCAAGCACATCACCGGCGCACCCATCAAGTTCGCCGGTACTGGCGAAAAGCTTGCCGGATTCGAGGTGTTTCACCCCGAGCGCATGGCCAGCCGTATTCTCGGCATGGGCGACATCCTGTCTCTGGTCGAGGAAGCACAGGCAAGCATCGATGTGGAAGAGGCACGCAAGTTTGCCGACAAGTTCAAAACCGGCAAAGGCTTTGACCTCGACGACTTCAAGAGCCAGATCGGACAGATGCGAAAGATGGGCGGCCTCGCGTCGCTGCTGGACAAGCTACCGGCACAGTTGGCCAACGCCGCCCAGGGCGCCGACATGAACCGCGCCGAGCGTGATGTGCGCCGCATGGAAGGCATCATCAATTCCATGACGCGCGAGGAGCGCGCCAAACCTGAACTCATCAAGGCCAAGCGCAAACAGCGCATTGCCAAAGGTGCCGGCGTTCAGGTACAGGAAGTCAATCGCATGCTCAAGCAGTTCGAGCAGATGCAGGGCATGATGAAGCAGATCAAGAAAGGCGGCATGCAGAAAATGATGCGGGGTATGGGCCGCCTGATGGGCGGCGGCATGCCGGGCATGCGCTAAGCCACAGCCAGCGTGTTTTGCACGTCCTCGATGCCCGGCACACGCCAAGCCACCAGTTCACAGCGCGCCTTCAAATCATCGCTGGCGACCTGCCCGGCGAGGCGCACGCAGCGCCCTTCGGCGGCTACATCGATGGCCAGATCGCGCGTCGGCGGATGCAACTTGAGCAGCGCCTTGACGTGGGCCTCGGTCATCAGACTGGCTAGTTTCTTGCGCGAAGCTTCGGTCTCTTCGAAACGTGCATCGTGCGCCAAAGCGACGATGCGCGCGACGCACTTGGTGACCGGCGTCGTGCTCGAATCAACTGTCAGGTGATACCCGGCGTCATCGCGATAGTCAACCCCAAAGTGGCGCTGCATGATTGCCGCGTGCGCTTCGTCAAACAGCACCATCTCCTGACGCAGAACCTCTGCAGAAGCCTTGGGGAATTTCTTGCGCAGGGTTTTCAGCCTTGCCTCTTCGGGCGCAGTGATGCGCACGCGCACCACATGGGCGACGTCCTTCAGTAACGCCGTCGCTCCCCAACCACGCAGCAAGGCGCCCTCGGGCAAGGACGCCAATTCCAGAATGTCGTAAGCCGACAAAATCGCCGGAAGGGTGTGATCGGCTGTCAAGGTGCTCAGCGGATCATCCTTGGGGTCCAGCAATCGCACCACATGGCTGCGTCGCACCCGCGAGCGGTCGGACAGGTGGTCAATGATTTCGTAGTGAATCACCGGCAAGTCAAGCTTTCGAGCGACGCCGTCCGCAATTTTCTTGCCCAGACTACCCATTTCCCGGCCCATCGCAATGACTGTCATGCTGCCCCCCTGGATTCGCTTCACTCCCGCCCGCAATGGCGGTGATCATAACCACAAAGTGCGCTGCACGCTACAATCCATGCCAATGGCGCAAGCTGTTTTGAATGATCGAATCTTGCCCCTTGCCGCGCAATCTGCCGCAAGAGGTGCCAATCCCCAACACTGACAAGGAGTTTGTACATGACAATCAAGGTCGGCGATACCCTGCCTGAGGGCACGCTCAACGAGTTCATCGAAGTCGAAGGCAACGGCTGTACGCTTGGGCCTAACACCTTCAAGGTCGAGGAACTGGTCAAGGGCAAGAAAATTGCCATCTTCGGCCTTCCGGGCGCGTTTACACCCACTTGCTCGGCCAAGCACGTCCCTGGCTATCTCACGCAGTACGACGCGTTGAAAGCCAAGGGTGTCGATGAGATCTGGTGTATCTCTGTCAATGACGCGTTCGTCATGGGCGCCTGGGGCCGCGAACAAAAGGCTGCCGGCAAGGTACGCATGATGGCGGACGGGAGTGCTGATTTCGTCAAGAAGCTCGACTTGACCCTGGATCTGACCGGGCGCGGCATGGGCGTGCGCTCCGATCGGTTTTCGATGTTCGTCGACAACGGTGTGGTCAAGAGCGTCAACCGCGAAGCACCGGGCAAGTTTGAAGTGAGCAATGCGGAGACTCTGCTCACGCAAATTTGAGCGTCAAGTTGAATCGAAAAAGCCCCGCATGCGGGGCTTTTTGCTGCCCGTTTGCTTAGCGCTCCGTCAGCGCAAGGTCAAAGCAAAGCGAGATTATCGCGGTGGATTAGTTCAGGTTCGTTGACAAATCCGAGCACCGCTTCAATCTCGCCGGAGGCCTTGCGCATGATTAACCGCGCCTCACTGGCTGTGTAGTTCACCAAGCCGCGCGCGATTTCACGGCCATCCGAGGAGCGAATCGCCACGACTTCGCCGCGCTCAAATTCGCCAGAGACGGCTGTTACACCGACGGGCAGCAGGCTTTTACCACCACTCTGCAAAGCACGGCTGGCGCCATCATCGAGCGTAACGGAGCCGCGCACCTGCAAATGATCTGACAACCAGGCCTTGCGGGCGGAAACCGGAGGCGTGGCGGCGATCAGGTGCGTGCCTAACGCCTCACCTGCAGCGAGACGGGTCAATACAGCCGGTTCGCGCCCCGACGCAATCACCGTATGCGCGCCGCTCTTGGCTGCGCGCTTGGCCGCCAGGATTTTGGTAATCATGCCGCCTTTACCGAGCAGTGATCCGGCGCCACCTGCCATGGCTTCCAGAGCGGCGTCTCCCGCTGCTGCGGTGCCAACCAGGGTGGCAGCGGCGTCACGCCGTGGGTCTGCAGTAAACAGGCCGGCTTGATCGGTGAGAATGATGAGGACATCGGCCTCGATCAGATTGGCGACCAGCGCGCCAAGGGTATCGTTGTCGCCGAACTTGATTTCGTCGGTCACGACAGTGTCGTTCTCGTTGATGATCGGGATGACTTTAAGTGCCAGCAACGTGACCAGGGTCGAGCGCGCGTTGAGGTAGCGCTTGCGGTCGGCGAGATCGTCGTGTGTGAGCAGCACCTGCGCAGTTTCCAGCCCATGCTGGCGGAAGCAGGATTCGTAAACCTGCACGAGCCCCATTTGTCCGACCGCGGCGGCTGCCTGCAATTCGTGAATTGCATGCGGGCGGCGCACCCAACCGAGGCGCTGCACGCCTTCGGCAATAGCGCCGCTGGAGACCAGCACGACCTCTTTGCCCAGGTCGCGCAAGGCAGCAATTTGTTGCGCCCACAAGGCGATGGCTGCGGCATCAAGGCCGCGCCCATCATTGGTGACCAGCGACGAGCCGACCTTGACGACGATGCGCCGAGCTGCGGCGATCGCAGTCATCGGACAAGCTCCGCATCGCACGCGGCGCTAAAAACGGCCCTTCTTGACAAAGGGAGGACACAACAGCTCACGCGGACTCCCGCTTGCGCTGGGCGTCGAGAAATTCACCTGCTACCCGGCACAGATTCCGGCACCCTTCACCAGTCATCGCCGAAATGCTGTAGACCGCTCCTTTCCAGCGCAGGCGGCGCACGAGCTCCCTGACTCTGCGGTCACGCTCAGCGGTCGATTCGATCAGGTCTGTCTTGTTGAGTACCAGCCACCGTGGCTTGGCGTGCAAGGCCTTGTCGTATTTCTTGAGTTCAGCGACGATAGCGCGCGCCTCGACCACGGGATCGGTGGCCGGATCGAAGGGCGCAAGATCGACCAGATGAAGCAACAAATGGGTGCGCTGGAGATGCTTGAGGAACTGGATGCCGAGGCCGGCGCCTTCGGCCGCGCCCTCAATCAAGCCTGGCACGTCGGCGATGACGAAATCGATGGTGTCGGTCGCGCGCACGACACCAAGGTTGGGATGCAAGGTGGTGAACGGATAGTCCGCTACTTTCGGCCGGGCATTGGACACGGCGCGAATAAAGGTCGATTTGCCGGCGTTGGGCATACCGAGCAGACCGATATCAGCCAACACTTTGAGCTCGAGCTTAAATTCTCGCTCTTCGCCTTCGACACCGGTCGTGTACTGGCGCGGTGCACGGTTGGTACTCGACTTGAAATGTATATTGCCCAGCCCGCCCTCGCCGCCTTTGGCAAGAATGGCGCGTGCGCCATCGACAGCGAGATCAGCCATTGTTTCCCCTGTGATTTCATCGACAACCACGGTACCGACGGGCATGCGCAGGATGATGTCATCTGCGCCTTTGCCGTATTGATCGGAACCGCGGCCGGGCTCGCCATTTTTGGCACGATGCAGGGGAGCGTAGCGATAGTCGATCAGCGTATTGATGTTGCGGTCTGCCACCGCGATCACGCTGCCGCCTCGGCCACCGTCGCCGCCGTCCGGACCGCCTTCGGGGACGAATTTTTCGCGGCGAAACGACGCCATGCCCCGGCCACCATCGCCCGAGCGAACTTTGATTCTGGCTTCGTCGACAAATTTCATGGTGATTTGTTCGTATTACCTTCTTCTGGTTTCCGGCTTAGGGGCAGCCGCTTCCCACTGATGGCCTCCTGCTCCGGGCTGGCTACAGGTGCTTTTCCGTACGGTCTCAACAAAAAAGCCCAACCGGCCGGAACCAGTTGGGCTTTTCAGAGCGAAGCAGCTGAAAAGGATCCCGTCAGGCTCAGGCCGTAACGACGCTCACGGTACGGCGCTGACGCACGCCCTTGACCGCGAAAAGCAGCTTGCCTTCGGCCGTCGCAAAAAGCGTGTGGTCTTTGCCCATGCCAACGTTGTCGCCGGCATGAAACTCAGTGCCCCGCTGCCGCACGATGATGTTGCCGGGGATGACGTGCTCACCGCCGTATTTTTTTACGCCGAGGCGTTTCGATTCTGATTCGCGGCCATTGCGGGTGGAGCCGCCGCCTTTTTTGTGTGCCATGAGACGCTCCCTTTAGGCGTTGATCGCCGAGATCTCGATCTCGGTGTAGTTTTGACGATGCCCTTGATGCTTCTGGTAATGCTTGCGGCGGCGCAGCTTGAAAATCTTGACCTTGTCGGCGCGACCGTGTGATACCACCTTGGCCATCACCGTCGCGCCCGCCACCAGCGGCGCGCCAACCTTGACATCACTTCCAACACCCACCATCAACACCTGATCGAGAACGATTTCTTGACCGATGTCTGCAGGTATCTGTTCTACCTTTAATTTTTCGCCATTGGCAACGCGATACTGCTTGCCGCCGGTTTTTATGACCGCATACATGGTTGATTCCTTCAAAAATGGGCGCGGCGCCAGCGCATTCTGAATCCCCCTGTACCAGGCTTTACGCCGCACCAGTCAGAGAAACCAGCAAACACTCGGTGATGCGCCGCCAAAACGGCCCGGCCAGCCCCGCAAAGATTGCGAGGCAGCCAAGCATTATAGGCGAAATTCCCATTCGAGTCAAAGACTTCCGGTAAATCTGGCTTCCTTCCTAGTGACGCAGGGTGTCACCGTCAAGCCACATGCTTGGGTTGATTTCGGCACCGGGCGCGGCTAGACTCGCCCCTCTTCCAACGGATCAAAACATGCAAAGTTCCAGCCTGCGGGCACCAATTGAGACCGACCTGGCGGCAGTGGATGATGTCATCCGCGCGCGCCTTGCATCCGAAGTGGCGTTGGTCGGACAAATCGCCGAGTACATCATCTCCGCTGGCGGCAAACGACTCCGGCCCGTGCTACTGCTGCTGGTCGCGGGGGCATGCGGCTACAAAGGACCGAAGGCGCAAGCCCTCGCGGCGGTGATCGAACTGATCCACACCGCGACCTTGCTCCACGACGATGTTGTCGACGAATCAGGCATGCGACGCGGACGCAAAACCGCCAATGCGCTGTTTGGCAACGCAGCGAGTGTGTTGGTCGGTGATTTCTTGTACTCGCGCTCGTTCCAGATGATGGTCGCCGCGGGGAGCATGGACGTCATGGCTGTGCTGTCCGAGGCCACCAACGTGATCGCTGAAGGAGAAGTGTTGCAACTGATGCATATTGGCGACTCCAACGTATCGGAGGCGCAATATTTGCGCGTCATTCGATACAAGACGGCAAAGCTGTTCGAAGCAGCGGGCCGCCTCGGCGCGATGGCGGCAGGTGCTGCCGATCAAGTCGCACCCATGGCCGAATTCGGCATGCGCCTGGGCACTGCGTTCCAGTTGACCGATGATGTGCTCGACTATGCGGGCGCGTCGGGAGAAACCGGCAAGGCGGTGGGTGGTGATTTGGCCGAAGGCAAGCCCACGCTACCGCTCATACATGTTCTCGCACATGGCAGTTCAGAGCAGCGTGAAGTCGTGCGGCTCGCGATCGCACGGCCGGGGGAAGCCTCATTTTCCAGCGTACTTGCCGCCATCGAATCGACGGGCGCGCTCGACTACACCCACCGCGCTGCCGTGGCAGAAGCAGACGCTGCGCGCACACTGCTTGACGCGCTGCCTGAATCAGACTGCCGACAATCTTTGCTACAATTGTGCTCTGCCGCTGTGGAGCGAAAGGCTTGAAAATGTTGGTGCCAAACCGCACCATTTTTGTTTGAGCGTCGTCTGCTCCGCCCCGCGATGCGGCTGACAGGACAAATCGTTGCCCTCTCGCGGGCGGCCAAATCGGGGTGTAGCTTAGCCTGGTAGAGCGCTACGTTCGGGACGTAGAGGCCGGAGGTTCGAATCCTCTCACCCCGACCAGTTCATCGGCCGAACCAGCACTCACTGTTGATGAAGGAATTAGCGCACCCAATCCGGTTTCGGCTGCGCGATGGCCCTGTACCATGACAGGGCGTCCTTGACACCGACGCTGTCCCGATGCCCCCGTTGATTCTTGATTCTGCGGATACTGTGGATATGAATCGCTGGTTACCGTTACCGCCCCTCCCCGCTTGAACGACATTCCCCTGCCGATGCAGTTCGGCGCCCTTGCCCTGCTGTTGCTTGTTTCCGCATTCTTTTCGATTGCCGAAACCAGCATGATGGCGCTCAATCGCTATCGGCTCAAAGCCCTCGCGGGCCAAGGCAAGCGCGGCGCCCTGCAGGTAACTGCCTTGCTGGCGCGCACCGATCGATTGCTCTCGGTGATCCTGATCGGAAACAACCTGGTCAATGCGGGTATTTCCGCGCTGATTACCGCCATCGCGATTGCCCAATTCGGCAGTAACCAGACTGTACTTGCCGTGTCGACCGGCATCGTCGCATTCCTCATCATCGTGTTTGCCGAGATTACCCCGAAGGTCATCGGCGCCACCCACCCCGAGCGAATTGCATTTGCCGCAAGCTACGTGCTCAAACCACTCGTCATAGTCGCGTATCCGGCCTACTGGTTTGTCAACCTGTTTGTGTCGCTACTTCTCAGAATGTTCCGGATTGACATCAATACTTCAGGCGAGGGGCAGCGCCTGCGTCCCGAGGAATTGCGCGCACTGGTGTTGGAGTCAGGACACTTCATCCCGCAAAAACACATGAGCATCCTGCTCAACCTGTTTGACCTCGAACAAATTCGCGTTGACGACGTCATGGTGCCGCGCGCACGCTTGGAGACGCTCAATCTGGAAGACGAGCCGGCAGTGATAGCGCGCAAACTTACCACCAGCCATCACCGCCGCCTGCTGGTGCATGACGGTGACATCAATAACGTCAAAGGCGTCCTTTTGGTGCGCAACGCAGCGGCACTGTTCGCTGGGGGCGAGGTCAGCCGCGAAAGCATTTTGGCCGTCGTCACGGAACCTTACTTTGTGCCCGCCTCTACGCCGGTATTCCAGCAGCTACAGACGTTTCAGGAGCAACGCCAGCGCATGGCCCTGGTCGTGGACGAGTATGGGGAATTGCAAGGTCTGGTAACGATGGAAGACATCATTGAGGAGATGATCGGTGAGTTCACCACCGGCATGCCTGCGGAACAGGGGGCGCAGTTGGCGTGGGACAGTGCCGGGACAGCGCTCGTCGAAGGCGGAACGCTGTTGCGCGATCTCAACCGCCAACTTGGTCTGGCGCTACCGCTCAGCGGTCCGAAAACGCTCAACGGACTGATTCTTGAACATCTTCGAGACATCCCCGATGCTGGCGTCAGTCTCGAGCTAGCCGGATGTGCGATGGACATTGTTCATGCGGAGGGCCGCGTGGTGCGCACCGTGCGCCTGCTGCAGCCTAAAATACCCTGACCACGCAGCGAAGAAAGCGCCGCTTGCATGAGGAAAACGGCGAACCAGTCGCAGCGCGAATTTCAGTTGGGGGCGGAATTGAGCGTATGATGTCGGTGCTTGACATGTTGGGACTCTCAACTGGATTTCCGCATTTTGAGCGTCCAATTCAGTAGGCAGTAGGCGGTCACCTGTCGTGCCGCCGCACATCAGACGTGTAACGGTCGAGACATTCGCAGAATAGTGTTCGGCTGCATCGACGACTAAGCTCCAAGGGAAGGAGAGGGTATGGCAACCGCTGCTGCAAAGGGACCGAAGGAAATCACTTTCGCCTGGGAAGGCAAGGACAAAGCCGGCAAAACGGTACGCGGCGAATTGCGTGCGACCGGAGACGCAGTCGCGCGCTCGACGTTGCGGCGCCAGGGCGTCATGGTGAGTAGCCTGAAGAAGCAGAGCGCGCGGCGTGGCGGCAGTGTGTCGGATAAAGACATCACCCTGCTCACCCGGCAACTTGCCACCATGATGAAATCGGGTGTGCCATTGCTTCAGTCGTTCGACATCGTAGGTAAGGGACACGCCAATCCCGCTGTTTCACGGCTGATCATGGAACTGAAAACCGAGGTCGAAACCGGGTCCAGCCTGACCTCTGCATTCCGCAAGTACCCGCTCTATTTTGATCCCCTGTTCTGCAATCTGGTAGGCGCCGGCGAACA
>JANLTL010000112.1:0-6948 GCA_031362905.1 Burkholderiales bacterium
GGGCATGGCCGAAGCAATCCAGGCGCGTGCCTTCGAAGTCGGCACCCACGCGCCGGTAGGCGAATACATCAACCCGGCGGCGCTCAAAAAAGGCGTGACCGGCATGGTGATCGGCCCCGGCAATTTCTACTGGAACATCAAAAAGTAATTGGCCGAATCGAAAAGGGCGGGTTTGACCCGCCCTTTTTATTTCCGGATCGAATTGCGCCGTGTTCGCCTTTCTCGCCAAGCGCGTTGCCGCCACCGTGCCGGTGTTGTTCATCGTCGCGGTGCTGGTATTTCTGTTGTTGCGCCTCACCCCGGGCGACCCGGCGGCGATCATCGCGGGCGATGCCGCCTCTCCCGAGAACGTCGCCAAGATCCGCGAAAACCTGGGTTTGTCGAAGCCGCTGATCGTGCAGTTCGGCATCTGGTTCGGCAATCTGTTGGGGGGCGACCTCGGCGAGTCCTACTTTTTCAAGATCAAGGTCGCCGCGCTGATCATGCAGCGCATCGAGCCGACTTTGGCGCTGTCGTTTTGCACCATTGTCATCGCCGTGCTGGTGGCAGTACCGCTCGGCGTGCTGGCAGCGTGGCGGCAGGGCGGCTGGCTCGACCGCATGCTGATGGGGTTTTCGGTGATGGGGTTTTCGATTCCAGTGTTTGTGCTTGCCTACATCCTGATCTGGATTGTGTCGCTCAAGCTCGGTTGGCTGCCGGTGCAGGGGTATGAGCGCCTCTCCGGTGGGTTCGGGCCCTTCATCAAACATTTGATCCTGCCTTCGATCACGCTGTCGGTGATTTACATCGCGCTGATTGCACGCGTCACACGCGCCAGCGTGCAGGATGTGCTCTCTGAAGATTACATCCGCACTGCGCGCGCCAAGGGCCTGCCGGAGAACCGTGTGCTGATTGCGCATGCGCTGGCCAACGCGGCGGTGCCGATCATTACGGTGATCGGCATCGGCGTCGCCCTCCTGATCGGCGGTGTGGTGGTGACCGAGTCGGTCTACGGCATTCCCGGCCTCGGGCGGCTCACGGTCGATGCCGTGCTGGCGCGGGATTTCCCGACGATCCAGGGCGTGATTTTGTTTTTTTCGTTCGTCTATGTGCTGATCAATCTGCTGGTCGATGTGTCCTACCTGTTTTTTGACCCGCGCATTCGTTACTGATGTTGATGAACACAGCCGCCACGCCATCTGATCTCTCCACTGAAAGCGCGAACATCGTTCAACGCGCCTCGGTCTGGCAGCGCCTCGCGCGCCACTGGGGCGTGCGCATCGGCGGCGTGGCGATGGGCGTGCTGGTGCTGATTGCGCTGGCTGCGCCGGTATTGGGAACGGTGGACCCGACCCTGTTCGACCCCGGCAGCCGCGATCTGTTGCCCGGCGCACAGGGTGAAATCACCACCCTCGAGGGCGAATCGATCAAGCATGAATTCATGATGGGTTCGGACTCGTTCGGGCGCGACATCTACAGCCGCGTGATCTACGGCACGCGCGTCTCCTTGATCGTCGGCCTGTTCTGCGCACTGGTGTCAGTGTTTCTCGGCGTCATCGCCGGCCTCTCGGCGGGCTACTTGCGCTGGCTCGACATGCCACTGATGCGCGTGATGGACGGCATCATGGCCATCCCCGGCATCCTGATCGCGATTGCACTGGTGGCCTTGTGGAAGGCGAGTCTGCTGTCGGTGATCGTGGCCATCGCGATTCCCGAAATCCCGCGCGTGACGCGCCTGGTGCGTTCCTTGGTGTTGTCGATCCGCGAAGAGCCGTATGTGGAAGCGGCGGTGTCGCTCGGCACCTCGACCTTCAAGATCATGTTTGGCCACATTCTGCCCAACACGGTGGCGCCGCTGATCGTGCAGGGCACCTACATTTGCGCTGCGGCGATTTTGACCGAGGCGATCCTCTCGTTTCTCGGCGTCGGTCTGCCGACCGACTTTCCGACCTGGGGCAACATCATGGCCGAGGGGCGGGTGCAGTTTCAGCAGTTCCCGCACAACGTATTCTTTCCCGGCATTTTTCTCGCAGTGACGGTGCTCGCGGTCAATATTCTCGGTGACGGCCTGCGCGATGTGCTGGATCCAAAGATGGCGAAAAAAGTATGAGCGCCGTCCTCGACATCCGCAATCTGTCGATCTCGCTGCCGCGCGGCGCCGATCGTGCACATGCGGTGACCAAGGTCAACCTCACCGTCAATCGCGGCGAGATCGTGTGCCTCGTCGGTGAATCCGGCTCCGGAAAATCAGTCATCGCGCATGCGGTGATGGGCCTCTCGCCCAAGGAACTGCAAGCCACCGGCGGCGAAATCCTGCTTGAAGGCGAAGACATCCTCAAGGCCACACCTGATCGCCTGCGCGCGCTGCGCTGCGTGCGCATGTCGATGATTTTCCAGGAGCCGATGACGGCGTTGAACCCGGTGATGCGCTGCGATGAACAGATCGATGAAGTGCTGGCGATGCACACGCAGTTGCCGGCCGCCGAGCGCCGCGCCAGAGTCAAACGCATCATCGAAGAAGTGCTGTTGCCTGACCCGGAACGCATGATGGCGTCCTACCCGCATCAGCTCTCGGGCGGACAGCGCCAGCGCATCATGATCGCGATGGCCCTCGTCATGGAGCCGGTGCTGCTGATTGCCGACGAGCCGACCACCGCGCTCGATGTAACGACGCAGGCGCAGATTTTGAAACTGATCCGCGAGTTGCAGCAGAAGCACGGCACCGGTGTGTTGTTCATCACGCACGACTTCGGCGTGGTCGCCGAGATCGCCGATCGCGTCGCGGTGCTGCGCCTCGGCGATCTGGTTGAGACCAAAACGAAGACCGAATTGTTGGCGCGCCCCGCGCATGCTTACACCCGGATGCTGATCGCCTCGGTGCCCAGCATCACGCCGCGCGCACGCACGCTCGATGCCGCCGCGCCCATCGTGCTTAAGACTGTCGCACTGGCGAAGACTTATTCGAGCGGCGACTTCCTCGCCAAGAAGCGTGAAGTCCACGCCGCGGCAGACGTGAGCTTCGAGTTGCGGCGCGGCCAGACGCTGGGCATCGTCGGCGAATCCGGCTCCGGCAAATCAACCGTCGCGCGCTGCATCGCGCGTCTGATCGACCCCAGCAGCGGCAGCGTGCGGCTCGGCAATGACGAAATCGCCACCATGGGCGCGCGCACCCTGCGGCCCTTGCGCCGCCGTGTGCAGATCGTGTTTCAAGACCCTTACCGCTCGCTCAACCCGCGCCGCAAGGTAGGCGAAGCGATCATCGAAGGCCCGCTCAATTACGGCATCTCACGCAGCGACGCGTTGGCGCGTGCACGCAAGCTGATGGACACAGTGCGCCTCGATGCCAGCGCGCTCGACCGCTACCCGCATCAATTCTCCGGCGGCCAGCGCCAGCGCATCTGCATCGCACGAGCGCTCGCGATGGAGCCCGAGCTGCTGATCGCCGACGAAGCTGTCTCGGCGCTCGATGTATCAGTGCAGGCGCAAGTATTGCAACTGCTCGACGAGATTCGCGACCGCATGAATCTCGCCATGCTGTTCATCACCCACGACTTGCGCGTGGCGGCGCAGGTGTGTGATCACGTCGCAGTGATGTCGAAGGGGCGCGTGGTTGAATACGGCACCGCGCGCGATGTGTTCGGTGCGCCGAAGCATGAATACACCCAGGCCCTGTTTGCGGCCGCGCCGGGGCGGGACTTCGCGTTTGGCGCGTAGGGTACTGCCCGCTCAAGTCCCATTCATGCAGCTCACCGGGCATGTGCCTCGCAAAGCCGCTCTGGTAGCGCCTGTGCGGGCCGGTCATTGTTGATCTCTACCCCAGCAAGCGACGTATCGTGCGTCAATCCCCGGCCGGCGGCCAGCTTACGCTGCCGAATGGGTTTTCAGCCACTCGCGTAACACTGCATTCATGCGGGTTTGCCAGCCCGGACCGGCAGCGCGAAAAGCGGCCAGCACGTCGCGGTCAAAACGGACGGCGACCTGTTCCTTGGTGCCGCTGCCCTTGGGGCGGCCACGCGCATTGCGATAGGCCGCGACTCCCGCGAGCAGTTCTTTTTCTGTGGCCGGACGGTCATCCTCGGTCTTGCCATCCCAGACAAAATTTTTCTTCACGGGGATGGCGCGCACCGCCGCAAGCACGTCCTTACGGCTCATTGCATTCGTTTTCAAGCCAGACATCGTAAACCTCGCGTTCCTTGTCACTTGCGTGGCGGAAACTGATGACGCACGTTGCGCCGTCTCGCCCTGTGTGAATCACCGTTAGCACTCCCAAAAAATCGAGCACGTAGGAAATCGACTGCACGCGATTCTCGCGATTGCGTGTCACTGGCAGATCGAGCCGGTAACGCGATTCGAGCACTACGCCTGCATCGGCGAAGTATTCAAGTCGCGCAGCTAAGTCTACGACGTTCGGGCTCACGCGCGCTCCGCCTCACGCTCAACCCTGGCCTCCATGCCTTTGAGAAATCCGCGCAGACTCTTCGTTTTGCGCGCGGGGATGAGTTTCGCCCTGCTAGCACACGGAATTACCTGCATTTTTTCACCCGGCGTCAAACCCGGTTGCTGGCATACGCCCAGCGAAATGACCCCCTGATATTTGGGCGAAAGGGTGACGCTATCCATATCGATAAACAGTTGGTTGGGAGACTTTGATATCGATCATACAGCGAGCCCCGCATGACAAGGCAGAGAGTCCCACTCTCGCGGAATGTGGAGTACACTTTTTTTTGCGCCATTTGTCAGCAGTGGCGCACGAGGAGCTGGTGATGACCTGCCTGCGATGGTGTTGGGTGATGTTGGCGGCGCTGGCCGCCGTGGCCGCTTCGCCTGGTCATGCCCAATCGCGCTCTCGATCCGCACCCTGCGGCTGTTATTGCAACATATGGCTGCCCGCGCCTTGCAGCGACGCCGCCTGCAAAGCAGCCTGTGGATACCGGGAGCCCGGTTCCGGGGCGATCAGCAGTCCGCAGCCAGGGAGCGGCGCATTTACGCCGCAGCCGGACTTCGAAGCCGAACGCCGGGCGCAGGACGAGTCACGGCGCAAACAGGAAGAAGACGCGCGTCTTGACGCCGACCGCCGCAAGGCCGAGCAAGACCGGAAGTTCGCCGAAGAGCGCGATGCAGCCGCAAAATCCCTCAAGGGCGCCGAGCCGCCCTCCGGTGCCGGCAACGCCTTGGGCCTCAAAGGAGTGACTCCGTCGAGCGGCGCACTGCGCGACCTGCCGCGCGTCGAGCCGGTGCCCTCCCCTTCCGCCTTGCTGCGCCGCGAGGAACTTGACCGTCTGATCGCGCGTGACGCCGAGCGATACGCCGCCTCGGCTTTGCCCGGCGCGCCGAGGATTTCGCCGAGTGGGAGCGGCTGGCGGCACAAGCCAAGGCGGAGTTTGAAGGTGAGATCATCGACGCCATTGCAGGCTTCGCTGTTGACAAGGCGCGCGGCAGGCTGCTCGATTCCTTCAAGGGCTTTGATGCTGCGAAGGCGGCGCGCATGGCCGCCTGGTTGCGCGCCCGCAGCATCAAGCCCGAACCCGCCGCCCTGATCGCCGCCATCGAGCGCGTCGGCCGCGCGGCGAACAAGTCGCGCGTCGCCGACGATGCCGAATTCATCGTCAAGCAAATCGAGGATTACCGCAGCGCGCGTGCCGCAGCGGGCAATTCGACCGAGTCGGCCAAGTTTGTCAGCGGCTTGCTCGAAGGCACGATTGCCGACCCGCGCGTGGCGTTCCTGATCACCGAACTCAAACTGACCACCGCAGCGGTGTACAACAACGCCACGCGCCGCGTGGCGCGCACCGAGGTCGAACGACTGACCAAGCTCACCGAGCAGCAACTCAAAGACCTGGAACGGCTGCGCAAACTGATGGAAGCGCACGTGCGCGAACGCAACGCGCTGATCGTGGCGCAGGAGGGGACGAAATGATGAAACAACTGGCTCACGTGTTGTTGAGTCTGATGGTCATGGGGGCATCGACTGCGCACGCCCAATCCGCGCGCGAGCAGGTCAACCAGTTGGCCGCCCAGTTGCAGGCAAACCCTGGCGATACCGCGTTGCGGGAGCGCATCATCAAGCTGGCGCAGGAGATCAAGCCGCCGCCATCGATTCCGGAGGAAGCGGAACGCAGACTGGGCCGCGGGCGCGCGGCGTTCGAGACCGCGAAAGATGCCGCTGATTTCGAGAAAGCCATGGCCGAATTCTCGGCCGCTGCGAATGCCGCGCCGTGGCTGGCGGCGCCGTACTACAACCTCGGGCTGGCGCAGGAAAAAGCCAGGCGCTATCGCGAGGCGATGGCCAGCTTGCGCTTGTATCTGTTGGCATCTCCCGGCTCCCCGGACACCAGTGAGGTGAGACAAAAGTTGTTCAGCCTGGAGTACCTGGCTGAACAACCGCCTCCGCAACCGACCGATGCCGAGTTGCTGGCGAAGTTGAACGGAGCACGCTTCAAGCGAACCGACTTGCAGGTTGGAGTGCTCGATTCGCGCGGGGACTCGATCTGGGAAGTTAATGGCAAGGAGCTAACAAACATCTCCATCGTGCGTGAACTTGGCCCGGAAGATCGCCGATGGAACCCTCACACCCTGAATTCTGTGAGGCGGGACCCACAGACCACTCTTGTGTACAAAGGCGGCCTCAGATGGGATTTTTCTCGCACGGCCAATCATCCCTGCAACACCATTGCCAACTGCAACTATTGGGTGGAAATATCGCGGGATGGCCGAACCTTGACTTACGGCGGATTTGCGTTTGGAACCATGTCGCCGTATACGCAGGTTTATCCCAGGGACAATTGAAATTTCTGGTTCTGCCTGGATGAAGAGTGTGTCGATCAGTCTCTAAGGCGTCACGTGAAAATAACTTGACCAATTTATTTTAGTGTGTTGTAAAGGCGGTATGCATATTGCCGCCGTCGTTGAGCAGATCAGATCGCGCTACCGTTCTCTTGGGCCGGTGATGGATGAGAGAGTGCGTAGGCA
>JANLTL010000410.1:0-3472 GCA_031362905.1 Burkholderiales bacterium
ATCAACCCGCACATCTACGCCAAGATGGCGTATGACCCGGTGAAGGACTTGCAGCCCGTGTCGGCTGCGGCACGCGTACTGGTGTTTCTGGTGGTGCGCCCGGATTTGCCAGTCAAGACTGTGGGTGAATTCGTTTCCTATGCCAAGTCCAATCCCGGTCGCTTGTCATTCGGCTCGCCCGGCAACGGCAGCTCTCCACATTTGGCCGCCGAGATGTTCAAAAGCGATACCAAGACCTTCATGGTGCACATCCCCTATCGCGGTGCGGCGCCGGCACTCACCGACCTGCTCGGTGGCCAACTCGATTTCATGTTCGACCCCGGCATTGGTTTGCAGCATGTGCGCTCGGGCAAGCTGCGCCTGTTGGGCATCGGCAGCCCCAAGCGGTCGGCGCTGTTTCCTGATGCACCCACGCTCGACGAGGCAGGCCTCAAGGGATTCGATGCCGATAGCTGGTTCGGCTTCTACGCACCCACCGGTGTGCTGCAGGACATCGTGGTGCGCTTGAACCGCGAGATCAACCGCATCCTGCAAACGCCTGCCGTGAAAGACCGGATTGCCGGCCTGGGCGGGGAGGCGGCGTCGATGACACCGGCGGAATTCGGCGAGCGCGGCCGCGCCGACAGCCAGCGCTTCGGTGTCTTCATCAAGGCGGCCGGCATCAAGGGCGACTAGGCTTAAGGTTCTTAGCCATGCACGATCCGCACACGCGCACTGATTCGCTGTACTTCGAGTACCCGCTTTTTCCCTTCGTGCGTCCGCCCGAGATGGAGGGGCACGGCGTCACGTACCCGGTTGTGATTGCCGGTGGTGGACCGTCGGGGCTGATTGCTGCGTTGGAGCTGGCGCGCTTTGGCGTGAAGTGCGTGGTGATCGAGGCTGACGAGACGGTATCGGAAGGCAGCCGCGCGGCCTGCGTGTCACGGCGCAGCATGGAGATACTGCAGGCCAACGGGGTAGACGAAGCGTTCCTGGCGCAGGCGCTGCCGTGGACCCACGGCACCTCGTACTACCGTGAACACGAGGTGTTCCGCCTCGCGATGCCGCATTCGGAGGACGAGCGTTTTTATCCGATGGCCAATTTGCAGCAAAACATGTTTGAGGCCTTGCTGGTCGAGCGTGCCCAGGCACTTGGCGTTGAAATCCGTTGGCGCAGCAGAGTGGCCGGGGTGCGTCAACTCGACCACGAAGTCGAACTTGACATCGATACGCCCGACGGACCCTACACCATGCGCGCGCGCTACGTCATCGCTGCCGACGGCGCGCGCTCCGAGTTGCGGCGCCTGATGAACCTGAAGCTCAATGGCGAATCGCACGAAGGTCGCTATCTGATCGCTGACATTCGCATGGCGTCAAACTACCCGACCGAGCGGCGCGCCTGGTTTGATCCGCAATCGAACCCCGGCAAATCGGTGCTGGTACACAAGATGGCGCGCGACATGTGGCGCATCGATTACGCCCTGGACCCGCACGACGATGAAGAAGTTGAAATGCAGGAAGCACGCGTCAAGGAACGCATCAAGCGCCACCTCGACTACATCGGCGAGACGACACCGTGGGCGCTCGACTGGATTCGTCTCTACAAGGCACATTGCCTGTGCCTTGATGACTACCGCCAAGGCAGTGTATTTTTCATTGGCGACGCCGCGCATCTGGTGCCGATCTTCGGCGTGCGCGGCATGAATTCCTCGATGGCCGATGCCAACAATCTGTGCTGGAAACTTGCCGCCGTGTTGCACGACCGCGCACCCGATGCGCTGCTCGACAGCTATTCGCCGGAACGGCGCGCGGCTACTTTCGACGTCTTCGCCAATGCGGCAAAGAGTACGCGATTCATGACGCCGCCGACCCGCGGCTACACCTTGCTGCGCGATGGGGCACTGCAATTGGCGGTGACCGAAGATTTCGCAAAACAATGGATCAATCCTCGCCAGTCAGCACCCTACGACTATGTGGCGAGCACGCTGACAACGCCAGACCAGGATTCGTTTGCACGCGGCCCTCGCCCGGGCGCGCCCATGACTTGCGTCAAGCTCGCCGACGGCAGTTATTTGACTGACACTGTGGGTGCGCGATTTACCTTGCTGGTGTTTGGTGATGATGGCGTCGCGGCGGCGCTGCAGGCGTCCTTCGGGCAACCAGACCACTCGTCAAGCGTGGCTCCCACTAAGGGTTTGGGCGCAGGCGCGCCGCGCCAGTTTCAAGTAGCGCCGGTGATTTGTCAGCTCAATGATGCGGCAGCCATGCACGCCTGCGATGCCATCAGCGGCAGCGCCTATCTGGTACGGCCCGATGGTCACGTCTGCGCACGCTGGCGGCAAGTGACCAGCGCCAAAGTGCAATCGGCCCTGGAGCGCGTCCTTGCTACACATGGAGGGAGATAACTATGCCGCTGTCTGTCGAAGCGAATGAGCGTTTGTACGATGCACTGGCTCTGGCGATTGATGCAGCGGGGCAGGAGCAGGAATCGTTGCTACTCACCAAGCTCGCACTTCTGTTGGCCAACGGGATTGGTGATGAGGTGGTTGTGAATCAGGCACTCGCACTGGCAATCAGCCACCTCACGCCACGTGCACCCACGGTGGCCAACCTGGCGCGCCCTGCAGTGGTGCCAGCGAGCCGCTGACACCGGCGGCGGTGTTGACCGGCCGGTGCTTGCGGTAGGCTCCATTCATGATCTCCTTTGACTCATCTGACCAGCGCGCCGTTGGCGCCGCGCGCCCACCGTGCTGCAAATGCAGTTCCTCAAGGAAGGGCGCTATCTGCCGGGCAAGGCAAGCGCCCTGGCCTTGGATTTGCATGCGCTTGTTTAATAGAAATTGTTTCTATACAATAGACACGTGACAACAAAACACCGGTTCCGCAATAACAAGTACCGGCTCGAAGTGCGTGAGCGTGACCACCTCCCCATGCACGTGCACCTGGCCGGCGGTGGATTTGATGTGCTAATTGACTTGACTACCCTGCAATCAAGCGGGGCATGGCCTAAAGGTTTGCAGGTCGAAGTGATGACATGGATTACCGGCAACCTCGATGACCTTGTAAAGGAGTGGAAAAAATGGCATCCATGAAACGCCCCCGGTTAAAAGCGGTGCAAGCATTGGACGGCCATGTGCTGCGCCTGACGTTTCGCAACGGGTCCAAATACTCCCTGCGATTTGCAGAATTCTTTGATGAATCTCCCGGCCTCGCGCCGCTGCGCAACAAGGCGGTTTTCAAGAAGGCGGCCCTGGCCGATGACGGCTGGACGGTCGAATGGATTGATCAGGACATTCAAATCGGGGCAGATACGTTGTGGCTCGATGCCCGGGCGCAAAACGCCACTGATGAGAACACTCGTATTTTCGCCCGGTGGCGCTCGCGCAACGGTCTCACGCTGGCTGCTGCAGCGCGGGCGCTGGAGATGACCCCGCGCACCATGAGCGCCTATGGCACGGGGGCAAGACCGGTGCCGCGTTATGTCGCTCTGGCC
>JANLTL010000125.1:0-3004 GCA_031362905.1 Burkholderiales bacterium
CGGCATGCTGCACATGATGCGTTTCAAGGACGGCCGCGCCGAATACCGCAATCGCGCCATCCGCACCACCGGCTTCGAGGCCGAACGGGCAGCCGGGCATTCGCTGTGGGCGGGACTGATGGAGCCGCCGGCCAAGTCGCGCCCTGGCTGGGGTGCGCACGGCTTCCTCAAGGACGCTTCCTCGACCGATGTGGTGGTGCACGCCGGCCGCGCGCTGACCACCTACTACCAGTGCGGCGAGGCCTATCGCCTTTCGGCCACGACCCTGGAGCAATTCGGCCCTGAAACCTGGGGCGGCAGCTTCCCGCGCGACGGCGTCTCGGCCCATTGCAAGGTCGATGAACACACCGGCGAGTTGCTGTTTTTCAACTATTCCAAAGAAGCGCCCTACATGCATTACGGTGTGGTCGGCGCCGACAACCAACTCAAGCACTACGTGCCGGTACCGCTGCCAGGGCCGCGCCTGCCGCATGACATGGCGTTCACCGCCAGGTATTCGATCCTCAATGATTTTCCGCTGTTCTGGGACCCGGAAATGTTGAAGCGCAACCTGCACGTGGTGCGCTTTCACCCGGAGCTGAAATCGCGCTTCGCGGTGATTCCGCGCTTCGGCAGCAGCGCCGACATCCGCTGGTTCGAGGCCGAGCCAACCTTCGTGCTGCATTTTCTCAACGCCTATGAAGACGGCGACGAACTGGTGCTCGACGGCTATTTCCAGGAAGCACCGATGCCGACGTCGCCGGCCGATGCACCCGAACTCTACAAACGCATGATGGTGTATCTGGACATGCACGCGATGAAGCCGCATCTGCATCGCTGGCGCTTCAACCTTGCCAGCGGCGCCACGCGCGAAGAGAAGCTCGACGACCGGGTACTCGAATTCGGCATGTTCAACCAGCAGTACGCGGGCCGGCCCTACCGCTACGCCTACAGCGCGCAATCGCGGCCCGGCTGGTTCCTGTTCACCGGGCTGGTCAAGCATGACCTCACGGCCGGCACCTCGGAGACGCTCGAATTCGGCGACCAGGTGTACGGCAGCGAAGCGCCGTTTGCGCCGCGCCTGGGCGCGCGCGATGAAGACGACGGCTACCTGGTGTCGTTCATGACCGACATGAAACACGACCGCTCCGAGTGCTGGCTGGTCGATGCCAAGCATTTTGCCGATGGCCCGGTATGCCGCATCGTCCTGCCACAGCGCATCGCCAGCGGCACCCACTCGACATGGGCACCCGGGCATCTGCTGGCATGATCGGCAATCCTGTGGCCGATCCTGTGGCAAATCCTGCGGCAAATCCCCTGGTCGGCGGCTGGTCCCTGCTGCGTTGGGAGATCGCCTACGAAGACGGCCGCGCGCCGTCGTTCCCGTTCGGCGCGGACGCCACCGGCGTCCTGGTCTA
Organism: Burkholderiales bacterium; assembly: GCA_031362905.1. Lineage (GTDB taxonomy): Bacteria > Pseudomonadota > Gammaproteobacteria > Burkholderiales > JAEUOS01 > CANJDH01. Next base: position 1,398 of record JANLTL010000125.1, read on the forward strand.
TTCGCCCGATGGCTGCATGAACGCCAGCATTTCACGCGCCGGGCGCAAGCCGCTGTCAAGCGCATCGACACGCACCGCGCCGGTCGAGGAACGCCTGGCGGCGTTCGAGAGTTTTTTCAGCTATGGCGGCAGATACCGAATTGAAAGCGGCGCCGACGGTCAGCACGTGATCCACAGCGTCACCCAATCGCTCAATCCCAATTTCATCGGCAGCGAGCAGCGCCGCAAGATGGATTTCGCCGCCGACGGGACCCTCACCCTGTCGGCCGCAGACGGTGCGCCCGGTTCGGGAATGCAGCGTTACCACCGCCTGATCTGGAAGCGCGCGCCATGAACCTGTTCGACAAGCATCGCGAACGCTTCGAGCGTGCCATGCAAGCGTGCGACACGCGCGAATGCTGGAGCCCGTTTCCGGAAATGCCGAACAAGGTCCCGGATGCGGTGAACGCCCAGGCCCGCGGCAAGCGCGCCTTCGAGGCCCATCTGAACCGCCCATTCGTGCTCGACCAGGCGGGGCTGCACGCGGACACGGCGCGCCTCGGAAACGAGGTCTCGCCCTACACCGGCGCGCCGCTCGGCATCACTTACGCGCAAGCCGGCCTCGATGTCCTGTTTGCGGCGGCCGAGGCGGCGATCGGGCAAGGCTGGGGCGCTGCCGAGCCAGAGACGCGCGTCGGCGTGCTGCTCGAGGTGATCGAACGCCTCTACCAGCGCATCTTCGAAGTGTCGTTCGCGGTCATGCACACTGCAGGCCAGAGCTTCAACATGAGCTACGCCGGCAGTGGCGTGAATGCACTGGACCGCGGCATCGAGGCCCTGGTCTATGCCCATCGGGCGATGGCCGGCGTGACGCGCCGGGCCACCTGGACACGCCAGTTCGGCGCGGCCGGCATCACCCTGGACAAGACCTACCGGCTGATGCCGCGCGGCGTGGCGGCGTGCTTCACCTGCGCCAGCTTTCCGACCTGGAATGCCTGGCCTTCGATGATGGCGAGCCTCGCCACCGGCAACGCATTCGTCGCCAGGGCAGAAGATGCCTATGCCCAAGCCGGTGCACAGCTCACCATCAACCTCACCGGCCCGATGCCGCTCAATTTCGCCGCCGCCTACAGCGACTATCACGTAACCGGCCTGAACCCGGCCGGCAACGCTGCGCTGACCGACACGGCGTTTGTTGCCAGCCGTTTTCGCATCACCCAATCACGCCGCCCCGCTTTACAAAGTCCTTCAGGAGACCCAGCATGAGCCAACCCGTCTACATCCTCGGTGGTTATCAAACCGACTTTGCCAAGGTCTGGTCACGCCAGGGCCAGGATATCTCCGACATGATGCGCGAGACCGTGCAGGGCACGCTGGAAAATTGCCGCCTCGACGCTGCCGTGATTGAATCGATCCATGTCGGCAATGCCTTCGGCGAACTGCAGCGCGGGCAGGCCCACCTGGGCGCGATGGTGGCTGCGGTGATACCCGAACTGTGGGGCGTGCCGGCGGGCCGCCACGAAGGCGCATGCGCCTCGGCCTCGCTGGCCGCGCTCGCCGCCATGGCCGAAATTGAAGCCGGCCGCTACGACTGCGTGCTGGTGCTCGGCGCCGAGGAATTCAAGAAC
>JANLTL010000179.1:0-1830 GCA_031362905.1 Burkholderiales bacterium
GCACAGGCCAAGGCCGCGCCGGGCCAACTGGTGTTCGCCTCGTCCGGCACCGGCACCATCACCCACCTGATCGGCGAGGCGTTCAAGAGCGCCGCCAGCGTCCAGGCGATTCACGCGCCGTACAAGACCGGCGTGCAGGCGGTCCCCGACATCGTCTCCGGCCAGGTGTCCTACCTGTTCGATTCGATCGTCTGGTCGCTGCCGCAAATCCGCGCCGGCAAGCTCAAGGGCCTGGCAATCACCAGCGCCAAACGCTCGCCGCTGGCGCCCGAGTTGCCCACCGTGGCCGAGTCGGGCCTGCCCGGCTTCGAAGGCGTCACGTGGTTCGGCCTGGTGGTCCCCGCCGCCACGCCGAAAGACATCGTCGCGCGGCTCAGCAGCGAACTCAACAAGGTGCTGCGCTCGCCCGACATGCAAGACAAGCTGTCCGCCCAAGGCGCCGAAGCCGCGCCCGGCACCCCCGAAGAATTCGCCCAGCTGGTCCGCGAAGACACCGCCCGCTGGGGCAGGGTGATTCGCGACGCCCGCGTCAAACTCGAATGAAACCGACCCCGATGACCAAACCCACCTTTCGCCAACTTGCCGCCAGCGAACGTCCGCTGGTGATGCCCGGCGCGCACGATGCGCTCTCTGCCCTCCTGATCAAGCAGGCCGGTTTCAAGGCCGTGTTCATGGGCGGGTTCCCGATCGCCGGGGTGCGCTACGGCGTGCCCGACATCGGCCTGCTCGGCCTCAGGGAATTTGCCGACGCCTATCGCGACATGCTGGCCGTGAGCGACCTGCCGGCGCTGGTCGATGCCGACAACGGCTACGGCGACCACAAGAACGTGGTGCATGTGGTGCATACGCTCGAACGCCTCGGCGCCCAGGCGCTGTTCTTCGAAGACCAGGTTTCGCCCAAGCGCTGCGGCCACATTGCCGGCAAGGCGCTGGTGCCGGTCCAGGAAATGGAATCCAAGATCCGCGCCGCCGCCGGCGAGCGCATCAACCCCGACACCTTCATCATCGCCCGCACCGACGCGCGCGAAGTGGTCAGCCTCGATGAAGCGCTGCGCCGCGGCGAACGCTACCTGCGCGCCGGCGCCGACGGCCTGTTCATCGAAGCGCCGGTGTCGATTCAGGAAATGGAAACCATCGGCCGCGCCTTTGACGTGCCGCTTCTGGCCAACATGCTCGAAGGCGGGCGCACCCCAATCCTCAAACCGGCGCAACTCGAAGAGATGGGCTTTCGCCTGGTGATCTACGGCATTTCGCTATTGATGCGCATTACCAGGGTGATGCGCGAGGCGCTCGAGGATATTCGCTCCGGCGAGTTCAAACAGGTGGGCACCGGCGTCTCGTTCGAGGATTACAAGAATATCGTCGGCATGCCGGACTGGTCGCGCATCGAAGACCGGTACAAATAAGGTGCTTCGGCGGAAAAGCAACTTGCAGTGACCGGCCGGAAACCGTTGGCAGGAGCGGCTGTCACGGCACAAGCCGCGAAAAACCGCACTGGGAGCGCCTGACACGGGTGCGCCCTGCTGGATATGCGGACCGGCCCTGCCGTCATGCTTCGCGGGATCCGCGCGCACTCTCCGCCAATTTCCGCCGCAGCACCTTGCCCAGCGCATTGCGCGGAAAGCCCGCGACAAAATGAAGCTTCAGCGGCACGGCATAGCCGGGCAGGCGTTTCTTCGCGTGCGCGAGCAACTCTTCCGCCGACACCTTGGCATAGGGCCGCGGCACGATGAAGGCGTGAATCTCGGCTGCGCGCAAATCTTCCGCACGCCAAGCCGACAATCCCGCCACCGCCGCGTCGCCGACACCCGGATGCTCGTACAACACTTC
>JANLTL010000185.1:0-3510 GCA_031362905.1 Burkholderiales bacterium
GATGGAAAACCAGCCCGGCGCGGGCGGCATTCCCGGCACCCACGCCATGATCAAGGCACCGGCCGATGGTTTCACCATCAGTCTGGTGTCAAACAACCATGTGATCTTTCCCAGCGTCTACAAGGCGCTGCCGTTCGACCCGGTCGCTGACATCACGGCCATCACGGTGATCGGCACCGGGCCGCTGGTGCTGGTGGTCAACCCGGCCAAGGTACCGGCGCGCAATGCGCGCGAGCTCGCTGATTTTTTCAAGGCCAAACCCGGCGCCTACAACTACGCGTCGTCCGGCAACGGCACCATCCTGCATCTGGCGGCGGAGATGTTTGTCGATGAGGCCGGCGTCGATGTCAGGCACATTCCCTACAAGGGTGTCGGGCCGATGCTGGCCGACACGATCGGCGGCCAGGTCGAAATGGCCGTGTCGGCGCTGGCCACCGTGCAGGGGCATATCAAGAGCGGCGCATTGCGTGCCATCGGTGTTGGCGGGGCGGCGCGCACCGCAGCGGCACCCGACATTCCGACGATTGCCGAACAGGGTTTTCCTCAATACAACATGGAAGGCTGGTTTGCCGTGGTGGCCCCGAAGGGCCTGCCGCCTGAGCAGGTGCGGCGCCTGCACGCGGCCTTCACGGCGGCGTTCGCCACCCCCGAAGTGCAGGAAGCGATGGCCAAACAGGGCAATACGATTCGCTTGAGCTCACCCGAGGCGGCGGCGCAATTTTTCAAAACCGAACTCGACAAATACGCGCGCCTGGTGAAGAAATCGGGGATCAAGGTGGACTGAGATGGGTGATTGTTGAACGGCAGGTGCCCGCTCAGCGGCTTGTACCAAAGGTGTTGGGAATGTATCGATGAAGAATGGCTTGTACCAAAGGTTTCAGGGAATCACCCAATCTAAAAATCCTTAGTTTCCGCCGATGCGCCCCATACATGCGCTATCATTCGATGATGGAGAAAGTAGTCAATATCACGAGCCTCAAAGCGCCACAAAGCGACCGTGCGTTCTGGCTCGGCAAAACGCCGCAAGAGCGCCTGGCTGCGGTCGAAGAGTTGCGTCAACAGTACCTGGCCTTGCGTCCAAGTGTTGAACCAAGACTTCAAAGAGTTTGCCGCGTTACTCAACTCCACCGGGGTTGAGTATTTGATCGTTGGCGGCTATGCGCTTGCTGCGCATGGACATCCGCGTTACACCGGCGACCTTGATATCTGGTTGCGACGCAGCCCGGAGAATGCGACCAAATTGATTCGCGTGCTCGATGCCTTTGGCTTCGGTTCACTCGGTCTGACGGCGGCGGATTTTCTCCGCCCGGAAGCAGTGATTCAACTCGGGTATCCGCCCGCCCGTATCGATTTGATCACCGCCATCGACGGCGTGGATTTTGATGATTGCTTTCCCAACCGCTTTCACATCACGTCGGATGGCATCCCCTTGCCGTTTATTGGCCTCCATGACTTTCGTGCCAACAAAAGCGCCGCAGGGCGCCCGAAGGATCTCGCGGATTTGCAGGCCCTGGACGAGCCGCCCGAATAACCAGAATCAGAGCGATCCAGGCCGGCCCGGCGATGGTACCGGCTATACTTTCGACCCGTGCTGGCGTGATCGGCCCGGAACCCTATAAGACAAGGAGACAACATGACAACATCACTTCGATTCAACGCTGCCGCAGTGTCGGTGGCTGCCGCAATGGCGGGTCTATTGGCTGCCGCGCCCGCCGCTGCGCAAACCGTAAAAATCGGCCTCATCAGCACCTACAGCGGCCCTGGCGCTGCGCAGGGTGACCAGATCGACAAGGGCGTCAAGCTCTACATGAAGATGAACGCCGACAAGCTGCCCGCCGGTGTGAAGATCGAGATCGTGCAGCGCGACGACACCGGCGCCAACCCGGATGTGGCCAAACGCATTGCGCAAGAGTTGATCGTGCGCGACAAGGTGCAGTTGATCACCGGGATTGTGTGGACGCCGAATCTGGCCGCCATCGCACCGCTTTCCACCGAAGCCAAGGTGCCGGTGATGAGCATGAACGCGGCCGGCGCGAGGATTCTGAACGCGGCGCCGTATATGTCGCGCATGTCGTTCACGCTGTGCCAGTCGTCCTACCCGGCCGGGCAGTGGGCGGCGAAAAAATACAAGAAGGCCTACACCGCAGTGAGCGATTTCGCGCCCGGCCATGAGGCCGAAGGCTGCTTCACGCGCGGCTTCAAGGAAGGCGGCGGCGAGATTCTCGGTGCGGTGCGCATTCCGTTTGCCAACCCCGACTTCGTGCCCTTCATGCAGCGCATCAAGGATGCCAAGCCTGACGTGATCTTCGCCTTCAATCCGGCCGGCAAGCAGGCTGCGGGCATGATGAAGGCCTACGGCGATCTTTCGATGGACAAGGCAGGCATCAAATACCTCGGCACCGGCGATATCGTCACCGACGAAGAGCTGGCCGGCATGGGCGACATCGCGCTTGGCGTGACCACCGTGCATCACTACTCGGCCGCGGCCGACCGCCCCGCCAACAAGGCATTTGTGGCAGCGTATAAAAAAGAGTACGGCGCGAACCTGAACCCCGGCTTCATGGTGGTCGGCGCGTGGGATGCAATGGATGCGATCTATGCCGCGATCCGTGCCCAGAACGGCACCATCGATGCGCAGAAGACCGCTGATTTCTGGAAGACCTACAAATCCACCACCAGCCCGCGCGGTTCGTTCTCGATTGACCCGGAAACGCGTGACATCATCAATCCCGAGTATCTGCGCGAAGTGCGCAAGATTGGCGGCCAGCTGGCCAACGTCGAGATCGAAATGATCACGCCAGCAATCAAGGATCCGCTCAAAGAGTGGGACAAGACCGATAAAAAATAGCGTGCGGTAAACGGCCCCGCGCAGCGCCTGCGTTGCGCGGGGATTTTTTTCGCTGTACGCTGCATCCATTTCTGCCGGGCCACTCTCCTCATGGACGCCTTTCTGTCATCGCTGGTGAGCGTCGCCTTTCATGGCGTCGCCTTCGGGATGATTTTGTATGTGATCTCGGTCGGCCTGTCGGTGACGATGGGGTTGATGGGCTTTACCAATCTTGCCCACGGCGTATTTGCGATGGCAGGAGGCTACGTGCTGGTGTCGGCATTGGCGCGTTTCCAGATTCCGTTTCCGCTCGCGCTGTTCCTGTCGTTTGCCTTGGTCGCCCTTGTGAGCGTGGTGCTGGAGCGTTTGCTCTACTCGCGCCTGTATGGCGCTTCCGAACTCGAGCAGGTGTTGTTTACCATCGGCCTGATTTTCATGTCGGTCGCAGTGGCGCGCCTGATCTACGGCACCTTGCAACAGCCGGTGCTGCTGCCTGATTACCTCAAGGGTCAGTTCTCGCTGATGGGGCGTGATTTTCCCGCCTACCGGGTGTTTTTGATCGCGTTCAGCGCGGCGATGATCGGCGCGCTGTGGTTTGGCATTGAGCGCACCATCTGGGGCGCGATGGTGCGTGCTGCGGTGGACAATCGTGCGATGGCGCAGTCGATCGGCATCAATACCAA
>JANLTL010000189.1:0-3092 GCA_031362905.1 Burkholderiales bacterium
CCTGGCGCCACTGGAACATCATCGAAGCCCAATTGGCAAAAAACAAATACATGCTCGGCGACACCTATACCCTGGTCGACATGGCGTTCTGGGGCTGGGCGCGGGCGCTGCCGCGTGTGCTTGGTGGCGATGATTTGTGGACCAAGCTGCCCAACGTCAAGCGCCTGATGGACGAGATCAGTGCGCGCCCTGCTGCACAGCGTGCCGATGCGCTCAAAAGCCGCCATGCCTTCAAGAGTGAAATGGATGCTGAGGCGCACCGCGCGATGTTTCCGCAAAACGAGCGCCTCAAGAAAACGGCCTGAGTTCCTGCTTGGCGCGGGGGCCAGCAGTTCACGAAAGCCTGGCCGCCTTGCCGCCCTCACGCCTTGGTGCATTCGCGCTTCTCGCCCTGGCCAACCTGTTCTGGTCCGGCAACTGGGTGATCGCGCGCGCGCTGCGCGACGACATCGATCCGGTCACGCTTAACACTTGGCGCTGGCTGGTCGCTGCATTGGCACTGGCGCCGTTTGCCGTGCCGGGTTTGCTGGCGCAACGCGCCCTGATCCGCCGCAGTGCCGGGCTGATCGTGCTGCTGGCCCTGACCGGCGCGGTGCTGTTTCAACTGCTGGTCTACCTCGGTTTGCACTCCACGACAGCGGTCAACGGCGTGCTGTTCAATTCGGCCGCGCCCCTGTTTTTCATGTTGTGCTCATGGGTGATGTTGCGTGAACACGCAACGCGCGGGCAGATCGCCGGCATGCTGATTTCGTTTGTCGGCATTGCCGTCATCCTCGCGCGCGGCGACTACGCCCATCTGCGCGATGTCAGTTTCAACGTGGGCGATGCGTGGATTCTGCTGGCGATGGCGATCTGGGGCGTGTACTCGGTGCTGCTCAAGCGCCGCGATGCCGCGCTGGGTGGTGCACTGATGCTGTTCCTGACCTCGGTGGCGGGCGTGCTGCTGATGCTGCCACTGCTGGCATGGAATGCCTGGCAGGGATCACACGCGCTATTACGGCTGCCGGTGGGCAGCGAGGTTGGCGCAGTGCTGTATGTCGCACTGGGGGCGTCAGTCGGTGCCTTCCTGTGCTGGAACCGCGGTGTTGCCGTCGTCGGTGCCAACGCGGCCGGGTTTACCTTGCACCTGCTGCCGGCCTTCGGCACCTTGCTCGCCATGCTGTTTCTCGGCGAGCGCTTCCACCTGTTTCATGCCGCCGGCATTGCCGCCATTCTGGCGGGCGTGGTGGTGGCTTCGCGCGCCGCAAGCAGCTCACGCAGCGCGTAGCAGTTGGCTCGCGAGGTGATTGTGACGCTCGACAAGCACGGGCAGATCCACGCTGGTCAATTGCCCTTCCCTGACGATGATGCGGCCGTTGACGATGGTGAAATCGGCACGACGCGGCGCGCAAAAAAGCAATGCCGCCACCGGATCATGCAGGGCGCCGGCAAAGGTCACGTCGTCGAGCCGGTACAGCGTGAGGTCGGCAGCCATGCCGGGCGCGATCACGCCGACGTCATCGCGCCCCAGTACACGCGCTCCACCGCGCGTGGCGAGCTCCAGAGCAGTGCGCGCGCCCATGGCGGCGGGCCCGTGGCCGACGCGCGCCAGCAACATCGCCTGGCGCGCTTCCCCCAACAGGTCGCTGCCGTCGTTCGACGCCGAGCCATCCACGCCGAGGCCGACCGGCACACCGGCACGGCGCATGGCGCCGATCGGCGCGATGCCGCTGGCCAGGCGCATGTTCGAGCAGGGACAGTGCGCCACGCCGGTACCGGTAGCGCCGAAGCGCGCAATGCCCGGCCCATCAAGCTTGACGCAGTGCGCGTGCCAGACGTCGTCGCCGAGCCAGCCGCAATCTTCGGCGTATTCGGCCGGCGTCATGCCAAATTTTTCCTTTGAATACGCGACATCGTTGTCGTTTTCGGCCAGATGGGTATGCAATCGCACACCGTGCCCTGGCCCAAAGCTGCGCGCCAGCGCAGCTGATTCACGCATCAGGTCGCGGCTCACTGAAAACGGTGAGCACGGCGCAGCGGCAATGCGCGTCATCGCATGGCGGGCCGGGTCGTGCCAGCGCTCGATCAGACGCTGCGTATCCTTGAGGATCGCGGCCTCCTGCTCGACCAGCCGGTCCGGCGGCAAGCCGCCCGCACTCTCACCGACGCTCATGGCGCCGCGCGTGGCGTGAAAGCGCATGCCGATGCGGGTGGCCGCTTCAATCGTATGGTCGAGTGTGCAGCCGTTGGGGAACAGGTACAGGTGGTCGCTTGAGGTGGTGCAGCCGGACAGCAGCAATTCGGCCATCGCAATCTGGGTCGAGACCTCGAGCATCTCGGGGGTGAGGCCGGACCAGATCGGATACAGCGTCTTTAACCACGCGAACAACTCCGCATCCTGCGCGCCGGGCACCGCGCGCGTGAGCGTCTGGAACATGTGGTGGTGGGTATTGATGAGGCCGGGAATCACTACGTGATGGCGCGCGTCGATCACTTCGTCCGCCAACGCCGGCAATTGGCCCGCAGGCCCGACCGCCTCAATCACATTGCCGCGCACCAGAATGCTGGCATCCGCCAGTTCAGTGTGCGCGTCGTCCATGGTGGCAACGACGCGGGCATTCTTGATCAACAGGGTGTTCATGATGGCGCGATGGGTTGCCCCAAAGTATAGGTCGCCGCGATGGCGCGCGCATCGCCGAGGTGGATCAGCGCAAAAAGCCGGTCTATCGCATCGTCGCGCAAGCTGGTGCGGCGTTTGAGTAGCGGTGTCGCCCCCGGGTTGAAGACCACGAAGTCTGCTTCCTTGCGCGGCACAAAGTTGCCAATGGATTCTTCCAGACCAAGACTTCGTGCGCCGCCCAGGGTAGCCAGATACAAGGCTTCCAAAGGATGCAAGGTCGAGCCCTGCAGCTGTTGCACCTTGTAGCCCTCCGCCATCGTCGTCAGCATCGAGTAGCTGGTGCCGCCGCCGACATCGGTGGCCAAGCCCGTGCGCATGCCGGCTTCACGCGCGCGCCGGTAGTCGAACAGGCCACTGCCGAGGAACAGGTTGGAGGTGGGGCAGAAAGCTGCAGCAGAGCCGCTGCGCGCCATGCGCGCACGGTCAATCTCGT
>JANLTL010000404.1:0-5291 GCA_031362905.1 Burkholderiales bacterium
CAAAGTGGTCGAACTCGGGCGCGCGCTCGCCACCGAGCCATGTCTGCTGCTGCTCGATGAACCGGCGTCTGGTTTGAATCCAGAAGAGACGCGCGAACTCGCATTCTGGATCGACGACATCCGCCATGACCTCGGCATCACCATCGTCATGGTCGAGCACGACATGTCGCTGGTGAGCGAGGTGGCGGATCGGGTGCTGGCGATGAACCTGGGGCAGCCGCTGGCCACTGGTACGCCGGCCGAAGTGCAGGCGCATCCCGACGTGATCGCGGCCTACCTGGGAGGCTGACGTGACGGCACCCCTGCTCTGCGTGCGCAACATCGAGACCTGGTACGGCCCGGTGTGCGCGATCCGCGGCATCTCGATGGAGGTGACGGCCGGGCGCATTGTCGCGGTGCTCGGCGCCAACGGTGCCGGCAAGACCACACTGATGAACACGATCGCCGGCGTGGTCGACCCGTTCAAGGGGTCGATCGAATTTGACGGCCATCCGATCGCCCGCAAGGACGCGGACGAAGTGGCGCGCGCCGGGTTGGTGCTGGTACCCGAAGGCCGCCACGTGTTTCCGTTTCTTTCGGTCGCCGACAATCTGGCCATGGGCGCCTTCGCGCGGCGCGATCGCAGCGGCTTGGCCGCAGACCGGGAACGCATCTACGGCTGGTTCCCGCGCCTCAGGGAGCGCCAGGACCAGCACGCCGGGCTGCTCTCGGGCGGCGAGCAGCAGATGCTGGCGATCGGCCGGGCGCTGATGGCGCAGCCCACCTTGTTGTTGCTCGACGAACCCTCGCTGGGCCTCTCGCCGCTGCTGACCCGCGAGATTTTCAACATCGTGACGCGCGTCAATGGCGAGACCGGCATGACGATCCTGGTGGTCGAGCAAAACGCCGCGGTGGCGCTGGCCCACGCCCACGACGGCTACATCATGGAACTGGGGCGCATCGTCGCGGCCGACACCTGCGCGGCGCTGATGCAGAAGGACGACGTCAGGGAGTTTTACCTGGGGCTGGGCGCAGCGCCCGCGGCAGGTGCGCGCAAGCAACGCTGGAAGCGCAGAAAAACATGGCGCTGAACCCGCATCCAGACGCTGCACCGGTCGGTGACTCGGCCGGTTCCTCAGCCGGCGTGAACCCGCTCACCCTCGGGCTGGACACCGCCTGCCAGCTGTTTCGTGCGCGCGCGCACGCCTGGCGCGATGCGCCGGCGCTGCGCCGGAAACAGCGCGGCATCTGGCACAGCGCCACCTGGGGCGACTACTACGAGGAGGCGCGCGCCGTCGGCCTGGCGCTGGCCGCCGAGGGCTTGCAGCGCGGCGCAGTGGTCACCGTGCTCGCAGAAAATCGCCCCGAGTGGCTGTATGCCGACATGGGTGCGCAGTGCATGGGGTTCATCGGCAACGGCATCTATCCAACTTCATCGCCCGAACAGGTCGAGCACATCCTGGTCAATTCGGACACGCAGGTGCTGCTGGTCGAAGACGACGAGCAGCTCGACAAGGTACTGGCGGTGCGCAGCCGCTGTCCGCTTCTCAAGCGTATCGTCGTGTTCGATACCGAAGGCCTGCGCGGCCTCAAGGACGAGCAGGTGGTCGACTACGCGAGCTTTGTCGCGCGCGGACGGGCACTGGCGCAGAGCGGCGCCGCCGCCTTCGACGCCTCGATCGACGCCGGCACGCCGCAGGATGTCGCTTTCCTGGTCTACACCTCGGGCACCACCGGCGCACCCAAGGGCGCCATGATCGCGCAGCGCAACCTGATGTTCCAGCTCGGCACGGTGCGTCAATACCTGACGGTCGAGGCCGGCGACAAGACGCTGTCGTTTCTGCCGCTGTGCCACATTGCCGAGCGCATGTCGACGGTGTTCAACCAACTCGCGCTTGGCTATATCGTGCACTTTCCCGAAAACAGCGGCACCGTGGCCAACGACATGCGCGAGGTCTCGCCGCACATGGTGTTCGCGCCGCCGCGCTTCTGGGAAAAACTCTATTCGCAAATCGAGCTGTTCATGCGCGATGCGATCCTGCCGGCACGGTCGGTTTACCGTCTGGCGCTGGCGCAGGGCATGCGTGCTGCCGACGCCCGCCTGGCCGGCGCGCCGCGGGCGCAATGGGACACCGCCAGGCTCAGGCTGTTGCGCAAGGTCGCGTTCGCCAACGTGCGCGACATGCTCGGGCTGGCCAGCATCAAGAATGCGATCACCGGCGCTGCGCCGGTGCCGCCGGAACTGCTCAAGTGGTACCTCGCCATCGGCGTGGACCTGATCGAGGGCTTCGGCATGACCGAAACCACCGGCTTCGTCTGCGCCACCCCGCCCGGGCGCATCAAGGTGGGCTTTGCCGGGCGCAGCGCACCGGGCGTCGACGTGAGGCTGGGCGCGCAAAATGAAATCCTGGTGCGCGGCGGCAACATCTTTGCCGGCTACTGGAAACAGCCCGAACAGACTGCCGCGGCGATTGACGCCGACGGCTGGCTGCATACCGGTGACTGCGGCGAACTCGATGACGATGGCTTCCTCGCGATTCGCGACCGCATCAAGGACATCATCATTACTTCGGGCGGCAAGAACATCACGCCGTCGAACATCGAGAATCAACTCAAGTTCAGCCCCTATGTCTCGGACGCGGTGGTGATCGGCGAGGCACGCCATTTCCTCACCTGCCTGGTCATGATCGACCACGAGAACGTGGCCAACTACGCGCAGGAGGCGGAAGTGCCGTTCACCGATTTCGCCAGCCTGACGCGCGCGCCCGAGGTGCTGCGCCTGATCCACGATGAAATCGAGGCGGTGAACCAGCAGCTCGCGCGGGTCGAGCAGGTCAAAACCTTTCGCATCCTCGCGCAACTGCTCACCGCCGAGGACGAAGAACTGACGCCGACCATGAAACTCAAGCGCCGCGTGATCGCGCAAAAATATGCAGGGCTGATCGAAGACATGTATCGCTGATATCGCTGATATCGCTGACCCCGCAAGTACACCAAGTACGCCAGGTACCATCAGGCCGATAGACTATGATTTCGCAAACAGCATTTCATCAACGACGTTTCACATCTGAGCCCCAAGGAGACTTGCCATGCGCTTCATGCCCACCCTCGCCGCCGCATTGACAGCGGCACTGCTGCTGGCCGCGCAGCCGGCTGCTGCCCAAGCACGCGTGACTGACACTGAAATCGTGCTCGGCTCGCATCTCGACCTGTCCGGCCCCACCGCAGCGGGCATGCCGATGCTGCGCAACGCGATGCAGTTGCGCATCGACGAAGCCAACGAGGCCGGCGGGGTGCATGGCCGAAAATTGCGCCTGATAGTCGAAGACAATGCCTTGCAGCCGCAGCAGGCGGTGCGTTCGGTGCAGAAATTCATCAACCAGGACAAGGTGTTTGCGATCATCAACTCCTTCGGCTCGGGTCCGAACGCCGCCACTGTCAAGGCCGCGACCGACGCCGGCGTGGTGGTCTACGCGCCCTGGGCGGCGTCGGCGATCATCCGCCAGGTGTCGGCCAACAGCCCGCTGCTGGTGACCACGGTACAGAATTACGACACCACCACCGCCACCGGCCTGTCGTGGGGCCTGAAGAACTGGGGCTCAAAGAAAGTCGGCTTCATTTTTCAGGAAGGCCCGTTTGGCGACCTGGTGCGCCGCGGCGTCAAGACCGCGCTCGATGCGCACGGCCTGACACTCGCTGCCGAAGCCGGCTACAAGCCCGGCGACATCGACTTCTCGTCGCAGGTGGCGCGCATGAAAGCGGCGGGGGTTGACCTGATCGTGGCCGCCACGGTAATCCGTGAAACCATTGCGGTGTCGGGTGAAGTCAAGAAGCTCGGCTGGAACGACGTCAAGGTGCTCACCGTCCTGCCGGGCCGCAGCACGATTGTCGCCACGCTCGGCAAGACTGCGGTCGAAGGCCTCTACGGCATCGGCGGCTGGAAGCTCAACTACGCCGACGGCGCATCGGCCGACGCGAAGAAGGTGATGGACGCGTACAAGAAAAAATTCAATGTCGACCCGGACGAAAATGCCCTCAATGCCTATTCGTACACCGACTGGTTCATCAAGGGCCTGCAGGCCGCCGGCCGCAACCTCACGGCTGAAGGCTTCGTCAAGGCAATTGGTGGTGTGGCGCAGGAAGACTTCACCACCTACGGCAAGATGAGCTTTACCAACAACCACGCTGGGCCGGAAATGGTCGAGATCGACCAGGTCAAGGGCGGGCGCTGGGTCTCCCTCACCAAGCCGATGACGGGCGTCATCAAATAGCCATCGGCATGGAAACGAAGAAGCCGCCTCGGGGCGGCTTCTTCGTTTTTGCGGTGCGGGAGAAGAGAGTAAATCCCCGGAAACCGTTGATGGGAGCGCCTCACGGCGCTATGGCAAGTGGGCGGGCATAGGGCTGCCATGTCCCCGCCAGCGCTTGACGCCGATCCCGGACTTTTCAATGCCGGGGCGTCATGCAGTACCGACGACGAAGCTCACGACCGTGGCGGTGCTGCCGCCGATGTTGAGGGTGGCGAATTTTTTGGCGCCCTCGACCTGGCATGGGCCAGCGTTGCCGGTGACCTGGTTGGCGGCGTCGAACAACATGCGCGCCCCGGTGGCGCCGACCGGATGGCCGCACCCGATCAGGCCGCCGGACGGATTGATCGGCAGGCGACCGCCGATCTCGATGTCGCCCGCTTCGACCGCGCGCCAGCTTTGCCCCGGCGCGGTGATGCCGAAATGGTCGATGGCCATGTACTCGGTGGTGGAAAAACAGTCGTGGGTTTCGATGCCGTCGAGTTCGAACACGTCCTTGATGCCGGCGCGGCGAAAGGTGTCGGTGATGGTGTCGCGCACGTGCGGCATCACGTAGGGGGCGCCCTGGCTGCGCGCAATCTTCTCCAGATAGGGCAGGCCGGCAGTGCGATGGCCCCAACCGAGAATCTGCGGCAGGTCGCCGATCGTACCGCCGCGCAGTTGCGCGTGCGCCTGCGCGAACTTCGCCGACGCCAGCACCACGGCGCAGGCGCCGTCGGTGATCTGGCCGCAATCCTGGCGGCGCGTGCCCGGCTCGATCATCGGGTTGGCTTCATCGTCATCGGTGAAGCTCTTTTCGTTGAACTGCCATTTGCGCGTCTGCGCCAGCGGATTGTTCCTGGCATTGGCGTAATTGAGCGCAGAGATGCGGTTCAGGTACTGGCGGTCCAGGCCGTAACGCTTCTCGTACTCCATCGCCAGATGCCCGAACACCGCAGGCCAGAGGAACTTGCAATCCAGATTTTCGTGCCCGACCCAGCCGGCCGCATTCTGGTTTTGCGAGGC
>JANLTL010000438.1:0-3118 GCA_031362905.1 Burkholderiales bacterium
CTCAGCCGGCGCGCGCGCCTATGTCGAGCGCGAGTGGAACGAGGCGCGGGTCAAGGAGCGCTACGAATGGCTGTTCACCTACGATGTCACCAGGGTGGCGATGTAGCGCAGCGCGGCACGCGAACGATGCCCGCTGCCTCCCGCAAAACGGTCTGTCAGAGGCCCGCGTGATTACGGGATAATGTCGGCATGCAACGCCACGTCACCAAGAAATCCCTGCACGACAAAGACGATTCGCTCGCCTACTGGCGCTCGCGCCCGGTCGAGGAGCGTATAGCAGCGGTCGAAGCGCTGCGCAACGCCTACTACGCACAGGTGCCGCATGTTCAACAAGGATTTCAAAGAGTTTGTGTCATTACTCAACGCACATCGCGTTGAATATCTTGTGGTGGGCGGCTACGCGCTGGCGGCACACGGACACCCGCGCTTCACCGGCGATCTCGATATCTGGTTGCAGCGCTCTGAGGTCAACGCGCAGCGGACCGTTGATGCACTGCACGCGTTTGGTTTGGGATCACTCGATATCAGTGCCACTGATCTGACCAAGCCCGACTCTGTGGTGCAGCTCGGCTATCCGCCGTGCCGCATTGATCTGCTCACCGCAATCGACGGCGTATCGTTTGAACAATGCGCAGCACGGCGTGAAATAGTCCAGATCGATGCGATACCGGTGGCGTTCATCGGACTGGATGATTTCAAAACCAACAAGCGCACGGCGGGCAGACCAAAAGATTTGGCTGATCTGGCGAGCTTGGAAGAAAACTCTGAAGAAAAGAAACCATGAAATTACGCAACGCCATCGCTGCGGGCCTGACCGCCCTGTGTCTCACATTCAGTCTGACCTCAGCCCACGCTCAAACCTACCCATCCCGCCCGATCAAGCTGGTCAACGGCTTCGCGGCCGGCGGCAGTTCCGACATCGTCGCGCGCCTGATCGCGCAAAAGCTATCCGAGTCCCTGAAACAGGAAGTCATCGTCGAGACCCGCACCGGCGCCGGCGGCGTGGTCGCCAACGACTTCGTCAACAAGGCCGCGCCCGATGGCTACACCCTGGTACTGGTCACCGGCGCCTATCCGGTGCAGCCGGGCATGCTCAAGAGCCTGCCCTACGACCCGCTCACCGGCTTCTCGTTCATCTCGACCCTGACCTTCTATCCCTTCGTGTTCGTCACCAGCCCGGCCGGACCGCAACAGACCGCGGAGGATTTCATCAAGGCGGCGCGCGCCAACCCCGGCAAGCTCTCGTTCGCCTCGGCCGGCGTCGGCACGATTCACCATCTGTCGTCCGAGTTGTTCAACGTGCTGGCCGGCACCGACGCCCTGCATGTGCCGTATCGCGGCGGCACCGGGCCGATCACCGAGATCATGGCCGGCCGCATCGACGCCATGTTCGAGACCATGACGGTGGCCCTGCCGCAAGTGAAATCGGGCAAGCTCAAAGCACTCGCGGTGACATCGAAAGAGCGCTCGGCCTTCCTGCCCGATGTGCCGACGCTGGCCCAGGACCTGCCCGGTTTTGAAGTGACATCGTTTCTCGGACTCGCCGCACCGCCCGGTACGCCGCGCCCGATCATCGACCGCTTGAATGCCGAAGTGCGCCGTGCACTGGCCGAACCCGAAATGAAGAATCGCTTTGCCGCCCTCGGCGGCGAAGCGCGCGGCGGTTCGCCCGAAGAAATGCGCGACTACATCGAGAGCGAGATCGCGAAATGGAAAAAGCTCATCGAGGCGCGCAAGATCGAGAAGCAGTAAGAACGACTGAAACTGCCGGGGTTGTGGCCTGAGGGCCGCACCCACCAACGGCCTTCATGGCCATGCCGCTGCGAGCGGCTTCCACCAAAGGTTGCAGCGCGGTCAGTTACGGAATCCGGCAGCGAGTTCGCGCGTGAGGTCGGCGGCGGGAATCGCCTTGCAGCCGCTCGCATTCTGCCCCGACCACAAGGGCGAGAAGTCGCCACTGCCCTGACTCTCGGCCTTGGCGCGCAAGGGCATGATGCCGCTGGTCGCGAGGGGAAATTCCGGCGCGGCGGCGTGGATGCCGCCCATCTCGCGCATGAAACGGTTGACGATGCCGCGCGCGGGCCGGCCGGTGAACAGGTTGGTCAGCGCAGTGTGGCGCGCCGCGTCGCCTGCTGCAAAACTCGCAAGCGCGGCGCGATGCACGGCCGAGGTGGACGCCTCGGGACAAAGCAGATACGCCGTGCCGACCTGCACGCCGGCCGCGCCGAGCGCCATCGCCGCCGCCACGCCTTGCGCGTCGGCAATGCCGCCGGCGGCAATCACCGGCAGCTTCACCGCGCGCACGATCTGTGGCAACAGCGCGAACGTGCCGGCCTGCGCGGTCAGGTCGTCCGACAAAAAGTGGCCGCGGTGCCCGCCTGCCTCCACCCCTTGCGCGATCACCGCATCGGCACCGTGGTCCTCTAGCCAGCGCGCCTCTTCCACCGTGGTGGCAGACGACAACACCTTCGCGCCCCAGCCCCGCACCCGTGCCAGCAGGGCGGCGGAAGGCAGGCCGAAATGAAAGCTCACGACGGCGGGCTTGAACTCTTCAAGCACGTCGGCTGCATCAAAGGTGAACGGTGCGCGCCCAGGCCCGGCGGGAATCGTCGCCGCGTCGATGCCGAATTCCCTGTAGTAAGGCGCCAGCGTGGCGCGCCAGCCTGCTTCGCGCTCGTCGCTCGGCACGGGCGGTACGTGACAGAAGAAATTCACGTTGTAGGGCTTGGTGGTCTGCGCCTTGATGTCGGCGAGCTCCTTGCGCATCGCATTGAGCGTGAGCATGGCGCAGGGCAGGGAACCCAGCCCGCCCGCATTGGAGACGGCGATGGCGAGCTTGCTTGCTTGCGAGCCTGCCATAGGGGCCTGGATCAGGGGGAGGGCGGTGCCGAGAAGTTCTAGGAGCGTCGTCATGGAGAGTTTTGGTTAACGTCAGGCCAGCATCTCAAGCAGCACCGGATGCCATATGGCCGGATCCACCTTGCCGATTTTGCGGGTCAGCCTGATTTTGTCAACGCAGCGAATCTGGTCGAGCAGCACCCGGCCGCGCTTGCCTTGCAAGCGGATTTCCGGGCGACAGCCAAGCGGCTGGCCCTTGCTGGTGATCGGCGCGACGATG
>JANLTL010000437.1:0-13106 GCA_031362905.1 Burkholderiales bacterium
CGGGGCTTTTTGTTTGGGTCCTTGCAGTCTTACTTGATCTTGGTTTCCTTGTAGATCACGTGCTTGCGTACCTTGGGATCGAACTTCTTGATCTCCATTTTTTCGGGCATGGTGCGCTTGTTTTTGTTGGTGGTGTAGAAGTGGCCGGTGCCGGCCGTCGATTCGAGCTTGATTTTGTCACGCATGATTCATTCTCCAGAAATAAGGGGGCGCTAACAGCCGATCAGGCCGTCGCTTTGGCGGCTTGCGCCTTGGCGCGCAGATCGGCCAGCACGTGGTCGATGCCATATTTGTCGATCGTGCGCAGACCGGCGGACGATACACGCAGGCGAATCCAGCAGTTTTGCGACTCCACCCAGAACCGGCGGTATTGCAGGTTGGGGAGAAAGCGTCGCTTGGTTTTGTTGTTGGCGTGGGAAACGTTGTTCCCGACCATCGGGCCTTTGCCCGTAATTTGGCAGACTTTTGCCATGAGAAGCTCCTGAAATGAAATAAAACGGCGGCGGGGGAACCACCAGGATGGCCGGGGAAAACGTTCTTTCCCGCAGCGTACGCCCGCTGCCAGCGTGAGGCTTAAGTCCTTGATTAGACTCAAGCCAAGCCTGCCAGTATAACAGGAATTCCCTATAATTCGAAGCATGCCGCCGCCCCATTCTTCAGTTGCACCGCCGCCAACCCAGCAGCCCGCCCCCAGCCACGGAGGCTCGTCATGGCAGATCCGCCCGGAAAACCTTGGTGACGCCGGGTTTTGTGCCGATCACTGCCTGCGCTACCCCTACGTTGCAGGGGCCATGGCCAACGGCATTGCTTCGGTGCGGCTGGTCGAGGCGATGGGCAAAGCCGGCATGCTCGGCTTTTTCGGCGCGGCTGGACTGAGTCTGGAGCGCGTCGAGGCCGCGATTGACCAGTTGGCCGCGTCGATGGGTGGCGCACCCACTGGTTTCAATATGATCCACAGCCCCAATGAAGCCGATCTCGAGGCAGCCGTCGCCGCCCTCTATCTGCGGCGGGGCGTGCGTCTGGTTGAAGCCTCCGCATATTTGGGTCTTACGCTGCCTCTGGTGCGCTACCGCGTAACGGGCATAGGCCGCGATGCCGGCGGCAGGATCGTCGCACCGAATCAGGTGATCGCCAAGGTGTCGCGCGTCGAGGTGGCAACGCAATTCTTTTCGCCACCGCCGGATGAGATGCTCGCGGAACTGGTACGGCTTGGCGAGATCACGCCGGAGCAGGCGCAACTTGCGGCCACCATTCCGGTGGCGCAGGATCTGACCGCCGAAGCGGACTCCGGTGGCCACACCGACAACCGCCCGTTGGTGACCTTGCTGCCGTCGATGCTCGCTTTGCGCGACCGCTTGCAGATCAAGTATGGCTACGCGCAGGTGCTGCGTGTCGGGGCTGCAGGCGGCCTCTCGACGCCGTCTGCACTCGCCGGTGCGTTTGCGATGGGTGCCGCCTATGTGCTCACCGGTTCGGTCAACCAAGCCTGTGTCGAGTCGGGCAGCAGCGACGCCGTGCGCGCCATGCTCGCGCAGGCGGGGCAAGCCGACGTGGCGATGGCACCGGCGGCAGATATGTTCGAAATGGGTGTCAAGGTGCAGGTGCTCAAACGCGGCACCATGTTTCCAATGCGCGCGGCCAAGCTGTACGAGCTCTATCGCGCGCACGCCACTCTTGAGGCATTGCCCCCAGCCGACAAGGCGATGGTCGAGAAGCAGTTGCTGCGCACCACCGTCGACGAGGCCTGGGCCAGCACCCGCGCATTTTTTCAGCAGCGCGACCCGGCCCAGGTCGAGCGCGCCGAACGCGACCCCAAACACAAGATGGCGCTGGTGTTTCGCAGCTATCTGGGCTTGAGTTCACGCTGGGCCAACGCTGGGGACGCCACCCGCGCCATGGACTATCAGGTGTGGTGCGGCCCGGCGATGGGCGCCTTCAACGAGTGGACGCGCGGCAGCTTCCTCGAGCAGCCCGCCAACCGCCGTGTTGTTGTGGTGGCACACAATCTTCTCGTCGGGGCGGCCAGGCAGTTGCAAAACCAATATTTACGCGCTCAGGGGATACAATTACCCTCTGGCATTGCGGCGCAGCAACCCGGGGGGAATTCAGAGGGTGGGCCGTGGTTGCCGGATCAACTGCAGGCCGCTCTCGCTACCGGTGCACACGCCGGCGCTTGAGGCCGGTCGTACCCTGTGAGTCATCAGCCATGAGCAGCGCACCATGAGCAGCAAAAACTGTCCGCTGGCCATCGTCGGCATGAGTTGCCTTTTTCCCAAGGCAGACGACTTGCAGGGCTATTGGGCCAACATCAAGAACGGTGTCGATGCGATCACACCAGTTCCGGTTGGCACGCACTGGAATGCGGCGGACTATTTCGACGCCGATCCGAAGAAGCCCGATCACACCTACGCACAGCGTGGCGGCTTTCTGTCGCCGTTCCATTTCAACCCGATGGAATTTGGCATGGCGCCCAAGGACATCGAGGCGACAGACACGTCGCAATTGCTGGCCATGGTCGCTGCGCAAAAGGCGCTCGCCGATGCTGGCTACGCTGCAGGGGGCGGCGCACCAGGCAAGGGCGGCGCCTCCGGTGCGCGCGAGACGGGCTCGTCCCCTTGGCGTGACTTCAACCGCGACCGCACCAGCGTCATTCTCGGTGTCACCGGTGCGCTCGAACTGGTGATTCCTCTGGGCGCACGCTTGGGCCACCCGCAATGGCGCAAAGCGCTCAAGGATGCCGGCATCGAGCACGACATTGCCGAAGACGTGGTGCAGCGCATTTCCGACTCCTACGTCGGCTGGCAGGAAAATTCCTTTCCGGGCTTGCTCGGCAACGTGGCCGCCGGGCGCATCGCCAGCCGTCTTGACCTCGGTGGCACCAATTGCGTGGTCGATGCGGCCTGCGCGAGTTCGCTCGCCGCGATCCATCTGGCGGGTCTGGAACTGGCGGCCGGCCTCTCGGACATGGTGATCACCGGTGGCGTGGACACTTTTAACGACATCTTCATGTACATGTGTTTTTCGAAGACGCCGGCGCTATCCCCAACTGGAGACGCGAAACCATTCGATGCGGATTGTGACGGCACGGTACTGGGCGAAGGGCTCGGCATGCTGGTGTTGAAGCGTCTCGCCGACGCCGAGCGCGATGGTGACCGCATTTACGCCGTGCTAAAAGGCATCGGTTCATCCAGCGACGGCCGCAGCAGCGCAATTTACGCACCCCGCGCCGGCGGGCAGAAGCTCGCCTTGCAGCGTGCCTATGCGGCTGCCGGGGTCACGCCGCAGTCGATCGACCTCATCGAAGCGCACGGCACCGGCACCAAGGTCGGTGATGCCACGGAATTGTCGGCGCTGGCGGAAGTGTTTTCCGGCGAGGCAGATGATCCGGCGTCGCCCATTGCGGCGGCCGCGTGGTGCGCGCTCGGTTCGGTCAAGTCCCAGATCGGCCACACCAAGGCTGCTGCCGGCGTAGCCGGCATCATCAAGGCCGCGCTGGCGCTGCATCACAAGGTGCTGCCGCCGACCATCAAAGTCAAGCAGCCGCTGGAAGGCGCGTTGCGCGCCGATTCGCCGTTCTATGTCAACACGAAAAAGCGTCCCTGGATCGCAGCAGCAGGGCATCCGCGCCGCGCCGGCGTGAGTGCGCTCGGCTTTGGCGGGACCAATTTTCATTGCGTGCTCGAAGAACACGCAGCCGCAAAGTCCGCGCCCGACTGGGACGGCGACGTTGAACTATTCGCCCTGTGCGCCGACAGCACCGACGCGCTGTTGGCGCAACTGGCGCAGCAACAGGCCGCCCTCGCTACCGGTGCCGCAGCTGCGGGAAGCGCCTCGTCTGCGGGCGTGGTGTCTGCCAGCGGCACCACCTGGCTCGATTTTCGCCGTGCCGCATACGCCTCGCGCCTGCAGTTTCGAGGCGATGCGCAATGCCGCCTGCTCATTGTCATTACCAGTCAAAGCGATCGTGCAGCGCAGTTTTCCGCCGCGCGCACCCTGCTGGAAAAAAACGCCGGCAAGACTGCGTGGACCGCGCCCTCCGGCATTGCCTTCGGTTCCGGCCCGGTGCAGGGCCAGCTGGGTGCATTGTTTCCGGGGCAGGGCTCGCAGTATCCGGGCATGCTGCGTGACCTTGCGTGCCAGTTTCCCGAGATGCTCGATGCACTGGCGCAAGCGAATGCTGCGTTTGCGCAAGCCGGTGCGCAAGCGGCGCCCGGGGCAGTGAGCGCTACGCCAGCGCCAGCCGTTGCCCGCCTCAGCGATCTGATGTATCCGCCACCGGCCTTTTCCGACAGCGCACGCATCGCACAGGAAGACGCTTTGAAGGCAACCCAGGTCGCGCAGCCTGCATTGGGCGCGGTGAGCCTGGGTGCGTCGCGTGTGCTGGCGCAATTCGGCGTCCATCCGCAGGCGGTGTGCGGGCACAGTTATGGCGAGTTGTCGGCGCTGCGCGCCAGCGGGCGCATCACGCCGGACGCATTGCATCAGCTCTCGAATCTGCGCGGGCGTCTGATGGCACAACGCGCCGACGGCCCCGACCGCGGCGCGATGCTCGCCGTGCAGGTGGCTGCACCAACCCTGCAAGAATTCCTGAAAACCGATGGCGGCGATCTGGTGATCGCCAATCGCAATTCTCCCAAACAGACTGTGCTCGCGGGGTCACGCGCTGCCATCGAACGCGCTGCTGCTGCGCTGACCGCGCGCTCGATCCGCAACCGCGTATTGCAGGTATCGGCCGCATTTCACAGTCCGCTGGTGGCCGATGCGCGCGCGCCGTTTGCCGCGGCGCTTGACGCAATCAGCATCGACTCAGGCACGCTGCCGGTGTACGCCAACGCCAGTGGCAGCGTGTATCCGCAAGACGCCGGTGAAGCGCGCGCGCTGCTCGCCGGCCAGATCGTGCAGCCGGTGCAGTTCATTGCCCAAATCGAGGCCATGCACGCCGCCGGTGTGCGCACCTTCATTGAAATCGGCCCTGGACATGTGCTCAGCGATCTGGTGCAGGCGATCCTGCCCGCTGGCGCGGCAGAGACGATTGCCCTTGACGCATCCGGCGGCGCGCGTTCCGGCATTTTTGATCTTGCGCTCGCACTGGCGCGTCTGGCTGCGCTGGGCCATCCGGTGGATCTCGCACGCTGGGAGCATGCGCCTGCACCGCTAGAGGCGCGCTCCGGCAAACCGGCGTTGACGGTGGCCATCTCCGGCGCCAACTACCGCGCGCCCCACGCCGCGCGGCCACCGGCGCCGCCGCGCCCCGCGCGCGCCCAGGCTGCCGTTCAACCTTCCGTTGCCAGAGGTCACGCCGCGATGACGACACCTTCGCCAGCGCACGCTGCGCCGCTCTTGGCGCCGGCGCAAACCCCAGCCGCTACCGATGTCCCCGCCGCATTGCGTGCTGCGCAGGACGGCATTCTCGCCCTGCAGCGCTTGCAGGAACAAACCGCGCAATTGCACAAGCAGTTTCTCGAAGGGCAGGAGTCGGCCCGGCGTGCCATCACCGCGCTGTTGGGTGCCTACGGCGGTGCACCAGCGCACCCGGTTCAATCGACGGCAGTCCAGCAGGCAGCCGTCCAGCACTCGGCAGTGTCTGCATCTGCTGCAGTGGCTATGCCGGCGGCGTACGTACCCGTGGCACCCGTCGCTTCTGCTCCTGCAATGACCGCCGCGCCCGCCGCGACGGTCGCATCCCCAACTTCCATTCCATTTGCCGCCAAGCCCGCAGCAGACCGATCCGGCATCGAGCAAGCCGTGCTTGAAGTGGTGGCCGACAAAACCGGCTATCCGGTCGAAATGTTGAACCTCGGCATGGGCATGGATGCGGACCTCGGCATTGACTCGATCAAGCGCGTCGAGATCATGGCCGCGCTGCGCGGTCGTCTGCCGCAGGCGCCGGAAATCAAGCCCGAACATTTGGGCGCACTGCAGACACTGGAGCAAGTCGTTGCTTTTCTCGCCGCAGGCAGTGCCACCACCAGCGCCGCTGTCGCACCCCCCGTAGCGGCAGCAGAACCGGCAACCGCCCCTGGCGCCGCGTCACCCGCGGCAGATGCCGCAGCGCATATCGCCCAGGTCCTGCTCGGCGTCGTTGCCGAGAAAACCGGCTATCCGCCCGAAATGCTCGAATTGGGCATGGGGCTCGATGCTGATCTGGGCATCGACTCGATCAAACGTGTCGAGATCATGGCCGCACTGCGCACACAACTTCCCGGTGCGCCCGAAATCAAGCCCGAACATCTCGGCTCGCTGCAGACCCTCCAGCAGATTGTCGATTTCCTGAATGCAGGCGCAGCCATTGCGATGACGGCGTCGGCCCCCGCAACGCATTCCGGCGTTCCGCAAATGGCGGCTGCAGCGCAGGCGCTGAGCACTGCGGCAGTGGTGCCCGGCGCAGACATCGCGCAGGTGCTGCTTGCGGTGGTGGCCGAGAAGACCGGCTATCCCGTCGACATGCTCAACCTCGATATGGGCCTCGATGCCGACCTGGGTATCGATTCGATCAAACGCGTTGAAATCATGGCTGCATTGCGCAGCCAGTTGCCGGCGTCACCCGAAATCAAACCCGAGCATCTTGGTTCCCTGCAAACCCTGCAGCAGATGGTGGACTTTCTGGCTGGGCCCTCCAGTGCGGCTGCCAGCGCAACTGCACCGACGATGGCACCGGCCGCGACACCAACGCTTGCCAGCGTTGAGTTGAAGGCGGCTGCGGATGCAGCACCTGATGCCGTCGCAGGTGTGCTGGGTGGTGTTATGCGTCAGGTAGTGCGCCCCGTAGTGATCTCGCCGCACGAGCATCGTGCGTCACTCGCGCTCGCCAGTGGCGCGCAGGTCTGGCTGGTGGACGATGGCACCCCGCTCGCACAACGCATCGAGACCTTGCTCAAGGCCAAACGGCTCACGGTGCAGCGCGGCAACATTGACCACAAATTCACCGGCGCACGCGCGGGCAAACCGTCGGCGCTGCTGGTGTTGGCGCCCGCATCGGGCTGCGATGCCAATTTTCTGCAACGTACCCTCGCCCTCATGCAGCAGGCCAGTCCCGGCCTGCGTAAGGCTGCCGCCGGTGGCGAGTCTGCCGCATTGCTGGTGACGGTGTCGCGCCTGGACGGGCGCTTCGGTTTTGGTGGCATGACTGGGCGTGCCGATCCGGTCAGTGGCGGTCTGGCCGGTCTGGTCAAGACTGCGCGTCTCGAATGGCCGGGCGTGCACTGCAAGGCCCTCGATCTTGATCCGGTATCGCTGCAGGCAGAAGACGCGGCGCGCCAGATTGTCGACGAAATGTTTTTGGCCGGGCCGGTTGAAGTTGGCCTGTCGGCCGATGCGCCTCATGGGCTCGAAGTGGAACTGGAGCCGCTGTCCGAGAGCGTGAATACGGCGTCGCGTGGTGATCTTGCCGATGTGAATGCAGCGTCATTGCCCCTGTCTGCGCACGATGTCGTGGTGGTCACCGGCGGTGCGCGCGGCGTCACCGGCGATGCTGCGGTCGCCATGGCGCGCCGTTTCGGCAGCACCTTTGTGCTGCTGGGGCGCAGTGTGCTCGATGCTGCCGAGCCTGCATGGGCGCAGGGCATCGAAGGCGAGGCAGCGCTCAAGAAGGCCCTGTTCGCGCAACTACCGCGTGGCACCACGCCGGGCGAGGTGGAAACGCAGTTCCGTCGACTGATGGCGCAGCGTGAAATCCGTACGCTGCTGGCGCGTATTGAAGCGACCGGCGCACGCGCCGAGTATTGTGCGGTCGACGTACGCGATGCGGCCGCCGTTGCGCGCGCGGTTGCCGATATTCGCACGCGACATGGCGCGATTCATGCCCTGGTGCATGGCGCCGGTGTGCTGGCCGACCGCCGCATTGAGGACAAAACAGCCGAGCAGTTTGCTGCCGTCTATGACACCAAGGTGAGCGGCCTCGCCCATCTGCTCGTCGCGCTCGGAGATGACGCCCTCAAGGTGGTGGCCTTGTTCGCTTCGTACACCGGTCGCTTCGGTCGCGTCGGACAGGTCGATTACGCGGCAGCCAACGAGGTGCTCAACAAGGTCGCCCAGCGCGAGGCACGTTTGCGCCCGGCGTGCCGGGTCGTGTCGATCAACTGGGGGCCGTGGAATGGCGGCATGGTCACGCCGGGCCTGCGCAAACTGTTTGAAGCCGAAGGCGTTGGCCTGATCGAGCCGGCTGCGGGTGCGCAATTTCTGGTCGATGAAATTTGTGCGCGTCGCGCAGCGCAAGTCGGCACGGCGGGCTCGGCAGGTCCGGGCCATGGCGATGTGGAAGTGTTGGCCATCGCACCCTCGGCACAACAACTGCCGCAGGTGCTGGTGCCGCAGACTGCCGCAGTGCCTGTGAGCGTGTCCGCTCTCGCGGCAAGCCTGCACGCAAACGTGGCGTTCGAGCGCGAAGTGAGCGTGGCTGCCTTGCCCTTTCTCGAATCCCATGTGATCAATGGCCGCGCGGTGCTGCCCGCAGCTCTGATGGTCGAGTGGCTCGCGCAGGCGGCGCTGCACGGCAACCCCGGCATGCGCTTTCACGGCCTGGATGACTTCAAGGTATTGAAGGGCGTGGTGCTTGATGCCGGCCAAACGGTGACGGTGAGTTTGCGCGCGGGTGCAGGCACGCTGCGCGACAAGCTGCATGTCGTGCCGGTACAGATGACCAGCGAAGCCCACGGGCGCGCCTTGCTGCATGCGCAGGCCGATGTGTTGCTGAGCGAGGAAAAACTGCCGCCCGCACCGATTGCCAAAAAATTCGACATGCAGGGCGGGGCGATTGCCGATGCCTATTCGCTCGGCGTGTTGTTTCACGGCGTCGCGCTGCACGGTATTGAAACGGTGGAGGTATGTGCGGAGAAGGGCGTGGCCGCGTTGCTCAAGGCCGCCTCGGCGCCGATCAAATGGATGCGCAATCCATTACGCGGCAGCTGGATCGCCGACCCACTGGCCCTCGATAGTGCGTTCCAGATGATGATTTTGTGGAGCAACGCGCATCGCGGCGGCCCGTCGCTGCCGAGTGCGCTTGGGCGCTATCGCCAGTTCGTCGGTGCTTTCCCCAAGGGCGGCTGCCGAGCGGTGATTGGCGTCGCCATCGGCATCAGCGCGATTGCGGTGGCGACCATTCAATTTTTGGACCGGCAGGGCAATCTGCTCGCGTCCGCCGAAGGCTGTGAGTTCGTGGTGGACGCTGCGCTGCACGACGCCTTCCGCCAGAACCGGCTGAAGCTTGACACCTGATGCACAGCTTTCTCCCCGGCGTGGCACTGGCGGAGTATCCCGGCACGTAGCGATCGTCGGCATGGGCGGCGTGTTTCCTGGCGCGCCCACGCTTGATGACTTCTGGAAACGGGTCGAAGCGGGCATCGACGCCTGTGGTCCGGTGCCGGCCGGGCGCTGGTTGCTTGACCCCGCACTGATTCGCAACACAGCGCATGGTGTGCCCGATGCGGTGTTCACTGATCGCGGCTGTTTCATTGAAGGTTTCACGCCCAATCTCGCTCTGACGGGTTTGCCGCGTGAGGTTGCAGCGACCCTGGACCCTGCGTTTCATTTGTTGCTCGCTGCGGGTCGCGCAGCCTTTGCGCAGGCGCGCACGGATGGGCAAGATCGCAGCCGCATGGGCGTGATCATAGGCAGCATTGCCTTGCCGACCAGCGGATCGTCCGCGCTGTGTGATGAGGTGTTGGGGCCGTTGTTTGCGCGCAGCATGGCGGGCGCGGGCAGCGCAGTGGGCAACAGACAGCACATGGGGCCAGGCCTCGCATCCCACTCGTTGAATTCCTTGAATCGCTACGTCACCGGCCTGCCCGCGACCCTGCTGGGCGCATCGCTCGGTTTCGGCGGCGGCTGTTACGGTCTCGATGCCGCGTGTGCATCCTCTCTTTACGCAGTCAAGCTCGCGTGCGACGAATTGCTCGCTGGCCGCGCTGACGCCATGCTCGCGGGCGGCCTGTCGCGCCCCGACTCGCTTTACACCCAGATGGGCTTCTCGCAATTGCGTGCGCTGTCGCCGAGCGGGCGCTGTTCTCCTTTTGATGTGAAGGGCGACGGCCTGATCGTTGGTGAAGGCGCCGGCATCGTGGTGTTGAAGCGTCTCGACGATGCCTTGCGTGATGGTGACCACATTGTTGCCCTGATCCGCGGTGCGGGCTTGTCAAATGACACCGAGGGCAATCTGCTCGCGCCAAGCTCGGAAGGGCAGTTGCGTGCGTTGCGCCTGGCCTACGACGCTGCAGGATGGTCACCTGACATGGTCGATCTGATCGAGTGTCACGCCACCGGCACGCCAGTAGGTGATGCGGTCGAGTTCAACAGCCTGGCGCAACTCTGGCAGGGCGGCAGTGGGCCGCGCGCGTCTGCGGCGCCATGCGTGCTCAGCGCAGTGAAATCCAACATTGGACATCTGCTCACGGCTGCGGGCAGTGCCGGACTGATCAAAACTTTGTTGGCGATGCAGCATGGCACGCTGCCGCCGGTGGCCAATTTTGAACAGGCGTCGGACAAGGTGCGCCTGGCGCAGAGCCCGTTTAGCATTCTGGGCCGCAGCCAGCCGTGGCAGCGCCGCGCCGCGAATGTGCCGCGCCGCGCTGCGATCAACGGTTTTGGCTTTGGCGGCATCAACGGTCATTTGCTGATCGAAGAGTGGCTGGGCGAGGCTTCGCTGGCGATGCATGAGCCAGTGTCGAGCCGGCCGCCTTCGCGTGGACCTGAGGCAAGCGCGGATGCCGGCAGCGATAGAGAGGCGCATGCCGAACCCATTGCCATCGTTGGCATGGGGGTGCGGACAGGGCACTGCGCCGATTTGCCAGACTTTGCGCGGCGTGTCCTCGACAGTGATTCAGCGGATCAATCGGTCGCGCGCAGACAATGGCGCGGTTTGCAGACGGCCGACCTTGCAGTATTCCATGGCACTGCTGACCAGGATGCGGTGCGTGCTGCGCCAGGGGTGGAGGCTGGTTCGACGCTCGGGGCGGTGCCGGGCTATTACCTCGATGATCTCGCCGTGCCCATCGACCGTTTCCATATTGCGCCGCGCGAACTGGCCGAGATGCTGCCGCAGCAACTGTTGATGCTCGATGTCGCGAAGTCGGCGCTCGACGATGCCGGCAGCCCAAGGCTCGACTCGTCACGCAGCGGCGTGTTCATCGGCCTCGGCCTTGATTTGCGCACCACCGATTTTCATTTTCGCTGGAGTGTCAAGCAGCGCACGCCGGAGCACACCGAGCAGGCGGGCCTGCCACTCAACGCCGACCGCACGCTTGGCGCGCTCGGCGGCATCGTTGCCAGCAGGGTGGCGCGCGAGTTTCACATCGGCGGGCCGAGCCACGCGATTTGCAGTGAAGACACGTCAGGCCTGCGCGCCCTCGACGCGGCGGTACGCGCCTTGCAGCGGGGAGAACTCGATGTGGCGCTCGCTGGCGCAGTCGATCTGAACGGGGACTTGCGCAGCCTTGCCGCCACCGATGCGCTGCGCGCCTATGCCCGCGACGGGATGGCGCGGCCGTTTGACGCCAATGCGGATGGTGCCGTCCCGGGCGAAGGCGCGGCCTGCGTGGTGCTCAAACGCCGCGCCGATGCAGAGCGCGATGGCGACCGCATCTATGCCGTGGTGCGCGGGGTGGGGGCAGCGAATGTGGATATGGCGTCACTGGATGGCGTGTCATCGCCGTCCTCCGCCGTGATTGAACAGGCGCTGGTGCGTGCGTATGCCGACGCAGGTGTGATGTCGTCGTCAGTGCAACTGGTCGAAGCGCACGGCAGTGGTACGCCACAGGAAGATGCGGCCGAAGCCGCTGCGCTCGCCAAGGTCTTTGGCGGTGCGGCGCGTACGCTCGCTTGTCATGTTGGCAGCGTCAAGGCAGACGTCGGCCATACTGGTGCGGCCTGTGGTCTGGTGTCTCTGGTCAAGGCCAGCCTCTGCCTGCATCACGAAATTCTTCCGGGCCTGCGCAATCTGCGCGCGCCGCGCGCCGAGTTGAATGCGGCAGCGAGTCTGCACACGCCGCGCAATGCGCGCCATTGGGTGCGCAATCGCATCGATGGCCCGCGCCGTGCGGGAGTCAGCGCCATGAGTGCTGAAGGCGGTTGCATGCACGTGGTACTCGATGCGCATGAAGGCGTGGCAGGCACTGCCTCGCTGCGCGGCGGCTTGCCTGCAGCAGTCCCCGCAGCAGTCCCCGCCCGTGAGGCCCTGTTGTTACTCTCCGCGCAGAGTGCCGAGGCACTGCAGGTATCGCTCCGCGAGCTTGAACGCCTGGTACAGGACGCCGCTGGCGCGCCGGTAGCGCATATTGCGCAGCAGTGGTGGAGACAGTGTGGCGCGGAGCGCAGGCAAGCCGCACTCGTGGCCGGGGCTGAGCCGCATCGCGCCGCTTTGCTGGCTCGTGACACGCCGCAATTGCTACGCCTGATTCATCAGGCCGCAGCCGGCGACGCCTGGCGCGCCACGCACAGCATTGAAGACCGCGAGCGTGTGTTCACCGCGCGCCCTGGCACGGGGGAGGGAACTGATGCCCATGGTGTGACTGCCGCCGGTGGCAGGGGCAAGGTTGGCGTTGCGGCGGCGCATCCCGGCCGCATCGGCTTTGTCTTCCCCGGCACCGGCAATCAGTTCGAAGGCATGGGCCTGGATCTGGCGCGTCAATGGCCGCAAGTGTTGCGTGTGCAGGATGCCGAGAACCAGCGTCTCGCCGGTCAGATGCGCATCGACCAGTTTTGGAACGGTTCGCTCACGCCTGCGCTGTTGTCGGATCATCGTGCGCTCATCAGCGGCCAGGTCGCGTTCGGCACCCTGGTGGCCGACCTCGCGCAGCGCTTCGGGCTGCGTCCGTCGGCGGCGATTGGCTACAGCCTCGGCGAATCAACGGCGCTGTTCGCGCTGCGCGCGTGGCGACAGCGTGATGCCATGCTGGAGCGTCTGGCCCAATCTTCCTTGTTCGCGCGTGACTTGGCCGGCACGCCCGAGGTGTTGCGTGAGCGCTGGCAGTTGCCGGCGCAGCAGGCGGTCGAATGGGTGACAGGGATGGTGGACCGTCCGCTTGACCAGGTGCGTGGCGCCATCGGCGCGCGCAAGCGTGTCTACGTATTGATCGTCAACACGCCTGATGAATGCGTGATCGGTGGCGACCGCT